>JADDPV010000074.1 GCA_016781705.1 Rubrobacter sp. | reverse complement strand
GACTATAAGCTCGTGGATGACGGAATCCAAAGGCTGGGAGAGCATGAACAGGATGCTCTGCGCGACGGTCTCGGGGGGCTGGAGGTTCTCCGGTGGGGGAGGCGGGTCGAGGGCGGCGAAGAAGTTGGTGCGCATCCCGCCCGGCACGACGGCCATCGCCCTGACGCCGCTCGTTCGCCCCTCGGAGTGGAGGACCTGGGTGAGGCCGAGGAGGCCGTGCTTGGAGGATGCGTAGGCGGCGGCGTTCTCCCAGCCCTTCTTGGCGGCGGTGGAGGCTACGTTCAGGATCTGGCCCGAGCCCCGTTCCATCATCCCGGGCATGAGGAGTTTGGCGAGAAGCCACGGCGCCCTCAGGTTGACGTTGACGACGTTGTTCCATTCCTGAAGGGTCAACTCCGGGGCGCTACGGATGAAGTCGAGGCCCGCCGAGTTGACGAGGATGTCGACGCGGCCCTCCGTCGCCAGCACGTCTTCGACGCCGCCGGAGATGGAGCCCGCGTCCGTCAGGTCCATGTACAGGGGGCGACCCCCGCAGGACTCCGCTACCTCGCCGGCCGCATCCTTGTTGAGGTCGGCGAGGACGACGCGCGCCTCGCTCTCCGCGAGCAGCCGGGCCGTCACCGCCCCGAGCCCACTCCCCGCCCCCGTGACCAGGGCTACCTGCCCCGCGAAGTCGCTTGCGCCTTGCTGCATAAGATCTCCTTCTATTAGTCCTTACGCCGGTTCCCGTCAGCGGGCCGTCTGCGTCGCGCCCGTGGTTGTGTTGGCGGCCTCCAAGAAGGCGGCCTCGGCCCCGGTGGCGACGCGCTCCCAGGTGAAATGATCCTCGACCCTCCGCCGCGCGGCACGGCCCATGCGCTCGCGCAGGGCGCCGTCCGAGAGTAGGCGCGCGAGGCTCTCCGAGAGCGCCTGCTGGTCCCTCGGCGGGACCAGCAACCCCGTCTCGCCGTCGGCCACGCTCCACTTTATGCCGCCGACCCGGGAGCCTACCACCGGCGTGGCGCACGCCATCGCCTCCAGGGGCGTCATCCCGAAAGGCTCGTAGTGGGGCACGGAGACCGCAACATCCGCCGCACCGTAGAATCGCCGGAGCTCCCCCTGGGGCCGGCTCCCGACGAACGTCACGCCCTCCGAGACGCCCAAAGAGTCGGCGAGGGCCGAGAGCCGGGCGGCCTCCGGCGAGGGACCGGGCCCAGGCTCTCCCCCCACGACCACGAGCCTGGCGCCTAAAGCATCCGGCAGGAGGGCAAACGCCCGGACGAGGGTATCCACGCCCTTGCGCGGGACGAGCCTCCCCACGTAGACGACCGTGGGGACGTCGGGGAGACCCAGGTGCCTTCGCGTCTCGCGCCGGTCGACGGGACGGAAAGTCCCGCCATCCACGCCGCACGGCACGAGCGAGAGCCGGGCGGGGTCCGCATCGTAGAGGGTGGTCAGCTCCTCCACTTCGGCTGGGCAGGTCGCGAGGATGCGATCGGCCTCCTCTACGATCCTCGTCTCTGCCGCCCGCCTCTCCGGGGGCGATGTGTCGGCCTCGCCCTGCTCGCGCTTCTTGACCTCGCCCAGAGCGTGGAAGGTCTGCGCGAACGGGAGACCCAGGTCCCTCTTCGCCTCGCACGCCACCCAGCCGCTCATCCAGAAGTTCGCGTGCACGAGGTCGTAGGGGGCGGCCTCCTCCCCGGCGAACCGGTAGAAGGCGTCTCGGAAGGCCGGCATAAAGCCGAAGATCTCGTCCTTCGGCACCGACCTGGTGGGCCCGGCGGCGAGGTTCACTACCCTCACGCCCTCGGAGAAGGGGACGACCTCGGGGAGCCCCGCGTCGTCGCGGCGGGTGAAGACGTCGACCTCGTGGCCCATCGTTCCGAGGCGCCGGGCGAGCTCGGCGACGTAGACGTTCTGGCCGCCGGAATCCTCGCCGCCGAGGGTAGCCAGAGGGCTCGCGTGTTCGCTTATCATCGCGAGGCGCACGGTGCCTCCTCTCTCAGGGCCACGGCTTGCGCGAAGGCGGCCTCCCAGTCCGTCGCGAAGCGCTCCAGCCCGAACCGCTCCCGTATCGTCCGTCGCCCGGCCTCCCCGAGATGCCGCGCCTCCTCCGGGTCGTCGAGGAGGCCGCGCATGCGTTCGATAAGGTAGCGGACGTCCGTCCCGATGATGCCGTTCTCGCCGTCCCTTATGACCGAGACGAGCTCGGTGGTGGCGAGGGCGACGACGGGGAGGCCGATCTCCATCGCCTCCAGGACGGAGAGCGGCAGGCTCGTGTAGCGGATGGGGTTGAAGTAGAAGCGGTAGGCCTTCATCCTCTCGTGGACCTCGGCCTGCGGGAGATCTCCGAACCCTCCTACCTCCAGGCTGTTGAAGCCGAAGAGGTCGAGGGGCACCTCCTCCCTGGCCCTCAAAAAGACGTCGCCGCCGACGACGCGCCGCCTGCGCGGCAGGTCGTTTACAAGGGAGACGCCCCCCTCCTTTTCGCCGGTGTAGCCGCCCCCCGTGGGGACGACGGCGTGGTCTACCACCCGCGTTGGGGTGCTACCGGAGTCCCAGAAAAGGTCGTTGAAGTGGGTGACGTGGACGAGGAGGACGCCGGGGTCGTCGATGGGGTGGACCATGTCGTTGATCCTGCCCTGCGGGGTGTTGTGCTCCAGAAAGATCGCCGGTAGCGCCCGCTGCTCTTCGGTCAGGATCTCCCGCGCGTCCTCGCGAAAGTTCTTCTCGCTCTGGTAGACGATCAGGTCGAGGTCGAGGTCGCGTACCTCTTCGGCGGGCACGTCGTAGGTCTCGTCCGACCACGGGAAGGTCGGGCCACGCCCGCCGTAGCCCTTGGGTTTGTCGGGCTTTGTCGGCAGGTAGAAGCGGTGCGGGCCGCCCGCGAAGCTCCGCACGAGCGTGTTCAGGTAGGAGCCGTGGATCTGCCACACGAGCACGTTCATGTCCTCATACCCCCACGCTCTGCGGACCGCCGGCCAGCCGGCCTGCGGTCCGCAACACGGCGTCCGCCCCGACCTCCGAGATGGGATCCCCGAGGAGCACGGCGTGGCGCTCCCTGTTTAGGGGCCCCCATCGCCCCACGTCCGTCGATGGTCCGAAGACCGTGACGCTCGGCGTCCCCAGGGCGTACGCGAGGTGCGCGGGGCCGGTGTCGTTGGAGACCAGGAGGTCCGCCCGCTCGACGAGCCCGATCAGCGTCGGGAGGTCCGTCTTGCCAGAGAGGTCGAGGGCGCCCGGGGCGAGCCCGCAGACCTGTTGCGAGAGCCTGCGCTCCCCCTGCGAGCCGGTGACGGCGACGCCGTATCCCCTGCGGATCAAACCGCGCGCCACCCGTCCGAAGCCCTCGGCGGGCCAGCACTTCTCGGGCACGGAGGCCCCGGGGTGCAGGAGCGCAAGCGGTCTCCCGTCCTCCTGCCCGAGAAGCTCGCCCGCCCGCCTGTGGTCCTCTTCCCGGACGTTCAGGCTGGGACGAGCGCCATCGGGGGCTCCTCCCACCTCCTCGGCCAGGAGGAGGAGCTTGCGTGCTTCGTGTTCCCTGGCGTCCCAGTCGACGGAGACGTCCAGGGTGGGGTATTCGCCCGCCCCGCCGACGAAACCGGCCACGCGGCGGGCGCCGAAGGAGGCGACGAGGTGGGTGGACTGCGGGCCCCGGCCGTGCAAGTTTACGGCGAGGTCGAAGCCCTGAGCCCGCACCTCCTCGATGAAGCTCTTCAGCGCGGACTCGTTGCCCTCGCCGTCGAGCGCGGGGGCGCCGGGGTAGGGGATCAGACGGTCAACGTACGGCGCGAGGTGGGGGGTAAGGGCCGCGGTCCAGGGGAGGCAGACGAGCGAGATCTCCGCCTCCGGATGCCCACGCCGGAGCGCTCGCAGCGCCGGGGTGGCCGCCACGAGGTCGCCGAGGTAGAGCCCGCGGAAGACGGCGATCTTCCCTACCATGCCGCCCCCGCCCTCCGCTGGGACCCGTTCTTCCGCGCCGCATCCTCGCCCAACAGCTCCATGGCGGCCCCGGTAACGGTCGCGGGCGCGATGCCCGTGAGGCACTCGTGGCCGATGGGGCAGACGCGCTTGTAGCACGGCGCGCACGGGACCGGGTTGGTGAGGAGGCGGTTCGGGGTGCGCCACGGCCCCCACTGCTCGGGTGGGTTCGTACCGGCGAAGACCGTGACGACGGGCGTCTTGAGCGCCGACGCCACGTGGGTCGCCCCCGTGTTGTTCGTTACCACCGTTGCGGCCCGCCCGACGAGCGCCGCGAAGACGCCGAGGCTCGTCTCCCCGCCGAGCGGTATGCCCGAAGACCCCGCGACCATGCGGGTCAGGTCCTTCTCGCCCGTACCACCCGTGACGATCACCGGCAGCCCGGTCCTCGACGACATCTCTTCGACGACCCGTGCGTAGCGTTCGGCCGGGTACGTCCTCGACGAGGCGCTGGAGCCCGGATGCACGAGCACGAAGCGGTCCACCCCGAGGCGTCCGAGGAGGTCATTAGCTTCTTCCTCGTCCTCCGGGCGCGGCTCCAGGACCATCTCCGGCTCGACGATGGGGAAGCCCAGGGCCTCCGTAAGCTCCAGGCCGCGCAGGGACTCGTGGCGGGGCGGCAGGGCTTCGGTGTAGCGGTGACGGTGCGTCAGGAGCGAGCCCGGGCCCTCGAAGGAGCCGGCGGCGCGCAGCGGGATGCCGGCGAGGTAGCACAGGTAGGCCGCGGGCAGCGCAGATTGCTTGTAGGAGGTGAAGATGATCGCCGCGTCGAAGTCGCCCCCCCTCAGGGTCTCCATCGCCGCCAGCTCGCGCCCCGGGTCCTGCGCCAGCTCGAAGTAGACGTCCTCGTTGGGCGCGCGGTACAGGATCGTCTCGTCGATGTCCGGGTTCAAGCGGCCGACGGCGCAACCCGCCGGCCCCGCCATGAGCGCGAGGTGCGCGTCCGGCAAGGCCCACCGTACGGCCCGGAACGCCGGGGTCGTGAGCAGCACGTCCCCCATGTTGTCCAGCCGCACGAGAAAGACGCGCTGGAGATCCGCCGGCCCCACGCTCCCGCCGAAGAGCCCTGCGGCGCTCAAAGCCGCGCCCCCGCCGGGCTCTCCGTGCTGGCGTCCCCGTCGTCGGCGGTCGTGCCGGCGGACCTGCGTTCGGTCCCGTTGGGGGACGGTTCCTCCAGGACGACAACCTCGCCGTCGAACGCGCTCGCGTCTACGTTCCCCTGCACGACGAAGAGGTCTGGGCCCAGCCGGCGGGCGGCTTCTTCGGGCCCCTCGCCCTCGAGGAGGACGACGTGGTCCACGAAGCACAGGCCTTTCAGGATCTCCGCCCTGTCCTCGATCGGCAGGCTGGCCCCCGCCGATCCCCGAGCGCCCTCGGCGTCCGGGAGGAGGCCGACGACGAGCGAGTCCCCGAGCTCTCTGGCCTCCTGGAGGAGGCGCAGGTGCCCGCGGTGCGGCGGGTCGAAGCGCCCGCTCGTGAAGACGACCTTCCCGCCCCGGTTCCGTACCCGCTTCACGTCTTTTTGCAGGTCCCCGGTACCGTGGACATCCCCCGCGTCCCCGGAGAGGTGGCGGAGCAGCTCGTCCGCGCCCACGGGTGCGGTCCCCGCTCTCCGCACGGCCAGCGTCGCGGCCTTGACCCCGAGCCGGGCCGCATCCCCCGCCGACGCGCCGCCGCTGAGGGCCAACGCGAAGGCCGCGAGGAAGGTATCCCCGGCGCCGTTGACGTCCGGTTCCTCGACACGACGGCCCGCGACGTGTTCTACGGCGCCGCCCGGTCCCGCGACGGCGACCCCTTGCTCGGCGAGGGTGACGGCGACGGTGCGGGCCCCGAGCCAGCGGTGCAGGGAGCGCCCGACCCCCGCGTAGTCGACCCGGCGCGGGTCCGCCTCTACGGGGATCTTCAGGGCCTTTTGCGCCTCAAGGTGGTTGGGGGTGGCCGCGGCGAGGCCCCGCCAGGAGAGGCGTAGGGGGCTCTTGGAGTCGAGCACCACGCAGCCATGCGCCGAGCCGTCCAGGGCATCGGCGAGTCCCTGGGTCACCGTGCCCCCGGCGTAGTCCGAGACGACGACGGCCTCGGAGCCCGCCGCCAGGGCGTATGCGCGCTCCGCGAATCCGTCCGCGTCCCGGAGCGGTCCTGTGTCGCCGGAGTCGACGCGGGCCAGCGTCACGCCATCGGCGACGAGGCGCCTCTTCACGACCGTGGCACGGCCGGCCTCCCGCACGACCCCACCGGTCTCCACCCCGGCCTGGAGCTTCTCGAGAAGCTCCAGGCCGGGATCGTCGTCGCCAACCACCGAGAGCAGGGTTACCCGGGCGCCCAGCGCGGCCAGGTTCGCCGCCACGTTCGCGGCGCCCCCAGGGGAGGAGGTCCTGAGGACGTCCGTGACAACCGGCGCGGGGGCGTCGGGGGCGAGTCGATCCGCCCGTCCCCGCTCGAAGACGTCGAGCATCGCGTCGCCCACGACGAGGCAGCGTCGCCCCCGGAAGGCGCGCGCGAGGGCGATGAGGTTCCGACCCTCGTCCATCACAGGCGGGCGCCGGCCGTGCTTCCGGTCTTCTCCATGGGCCCTCCGCCGGCTTCTTCCCCGAGGATGTGGCCGACCACCGCGCCGAAGTCCGCCGCGCGGAAGTCCGGGGGGAGCGGGGAGGTCTCCGGGCCGACGAGGACGGTGCGGGCGCCGGCCCTCCTTCCCGCTTCCACGTCGGCGGCGATGTCCCCGACCATCCAGGAGGCGGAGAGGTTCAAGCCATGCTTGCGGGCCGCGCGCCGGAGCATGCCGGGGGCGGGCTTGCGACACGCGCACTCCACGGCGTAGGGGGCGACGTCGCCGTCCGGGTGGTGGGGGCAGTATTCGAGGCCGTCGAGCGCGGCCCCATGGGCGTCGAGCATCTTCTGGAGCTTGTCGTGCATCCTCCCGATCGCCGCCTCGTCGAAGTAACCGCGCGCCACGCCGGACTGATTGGAGACGAGGATGAGCTTGAAGTCCGCCTCGCGCAGCGCCCGGAGCCCTTCGGAGACGCCATCGAGCAGCTCGATCCGATCGGGGTCCGAGCCGTAGTGGCGGTTGACGATGAGCGTGCCGTCGCGGTCCAGAAAGACGGCCTTGTTGGGGAAGAGCGTCTCTTCGACGAGCCCGCAGATCGTGTGGGTGAGAACGAGGTGTCCGGCTTGTACGGTCGCGGTATCGGGCGCGCCGATGGCCACCGGGACGTCCACGAGGCCCCCGATCCTGCCGCCTTTGCTCCCGAGGTAGCCGATCGTAGCGAGCCCCTTCTCCCGGGCGGCGAGCACCGCCCGCGCCACGTTCTCCGAGGCCCCGCTCGTCGAGATGGCGACCAAGACGTCCCCGGGCGACCCTATCGCCTCGACCTGGTGGGCGAAGGCGTCGTCGTAGCCGTAGTCGTTGGCGACGGCGGTGAGGGAGGCCGGGTTCTGGTGCAGGGCGATCGCCGGCAGGGAGGCCCGGTCCCGCTCGAACTTACCCACGAGCTCCGCGACGAGGTGTTGGGCCTCCGTCGCCGAACCGCCGTTGCCGCAGACCAGGATCTTCCCGCCGCCCTCGTAGCAGGAAGCGACGAGCGAGGCGGCCTTTTCGGCGGCTTCGTGGGGGAAGCCCGCGAGCATGTCTCGTGCCCGGGCCGCGTACCCCCCGTGCCGACCCGCCCCGTTTTTGGCGTAGTCCCTCATCTCGCTCCCAGAGCGTGCGTGAGCCCACGACCCGTCGACACGCCAGGTTGCCCCGTGCGGTAGCGCCGGTCGACGGGGCCTCGCTCGATGGAACCGATCCTCCACCCGTGCGGAGGGGGCGAGGTGCCCCTACGGGAGGCCGGCGGATATGCCATGCGAAGCGCCGCGCGCGGTTCGAGCGACGCCACGCCTACCGGCGACTCGGCGACAGGGGCGTGCCCGACCCCGGAAACAGAGTGTAAGGATGGCAACATAAGACTACCGGTACACCGTTTCGTGCTCATATGGAATACTCTTCCTTTCTTCTCCTATCGCTAAACTTCTCCTCTAGTCAATGGTCGTTCTCGAACGACTTCTGTGCGTGAGCTTACGGAGGAAGCGGAAGTTTTCGGAGGCGTCGCCGTGGGGAGACGTTTGTCTCGAGGGGGCGGGGGGACGTTCGTTGGGACGAAACGCCCGTAAGAGGGGCAAGGAGGAAGCATGGAATCGGATCAGGCTACGCCGGAGGGGATCGACGAGGCCATCTCGACGCTCGACGGGGGCGTAAGGAACCTGGCGATGGACGTCGCGCTCAACCAGATCGAGGGTTGGCGGTTGCGGCTGGAGTCCTCCGGGTCCCGGAGCTCCGACCGATCGCCGACGGTCCGGGGAGGCTACAGAGCCGCCTTACCTCCGACGAGGTGGACGCGGAGGCGGTCAGCGGCATCCTTACGGACCTTGGGGAGGGGGTCCGTGGCGTCGCCTCGACCGAGGTTGAGCAGCCCGTCTCCGGTCGGCTGGACGCCCTCGCCGGCATCCTCTCCGACGAGGGGTGCCGCATCTCCGGCTCCTGACCGGCCTCACCGTCCGTAACGAGTACACCCGAGCCCGAGGAGAGCGCGTTGACGTCCGAAGAATCAGGTCCGCGGCCCGAACGGCGGGATACCCCCGCCGCAGAAGTCGCAGAAGCGGGAACCCCCGTGGAGGCGTTGCGCGCCTCCGGTGAGGTGTTTTCCCGGGCCGCCCGGCGCTCGGGCGAGGAGGCTCAGGCTGTGTTCGAGGCCATGACCGGGGGCGGCTCGCTCGGGGCGACCCTTCCGGTTCGTCTCGCGGATCTCTACCGGGCGCAGGCTTTTCTGTGGACGGGGGCGGGGTTCGCGGCGGGGGAGGCCATCGGGCGCGCGGTTCCGGGGTTCTCGCCGGCCGTTCGGGGCGTGCTCTCGCAGCGCGCGCTGGTCCTGGGGGTGATCGCGGCGGACCTGTGGACCGGTTACGCCGCGCTGCGGGAGCGCGCGCGGTGGTTTCCGTGGCTGGTGCGGGACGAAGATTGGTCGTTGCAACACCGGCGGGGCGCGGCGCGCGTGCTCGATGCGGCCCTGGGGCTCGGCGGGACCCTGATAAAGGCCGGCCAGTTCGCCTCGACCCGGCCGGACCTCCTCCCTGCGGCCTACACCGAGACCCTCTCGAGGCTTCAGGACCGCGTCGCCCCGCAGTCGTGGCCGGCGATCGAGGGGGCGGTCTCGCGGGAGATCGAGGGACCCCTCTCCGGCGCCTTCCGGAGCTTCGAGCCGGAGCCGATCGCCGCCGCCTCCATCGCCCAGGTACACCGCGCCGTCCTCGCCGATGGGCGTCCCGTCGCCGTGAAGGTCCAGTACCCCGGCATCGAGCGTCTTATGGAGGCGGACCTTTCGGCTCTGGAGGGGATCTTCGGGGCGATCTCGCGCCTGGAGCCCAGCGTGGGCCTCGCCCCCATACTCGAGTATCTGCGCTGGACGCTCCCCCTCGAGTTGGATTTCGTGCGGGAGGCGCAGGCGATAGGGAAGCTCGGCCGGGCCCTCGGTGAGCGCGGGGACGTCGCGGTGCCGGCGGTGGTCAAGGGGTTGAACACGAAGCGGCTGCTCGTCATGGAGCTTGCGGAGGGGGTCAAGATCACCGACCGCGAAGCCCTCATCCGCGCGGGTCTGGACCCGAAAGAGGTAGCCCGGCTGCTCGTGGACGCATACGCGGAGCAGATCTTCCGCCGCGGCGTCCTGCACGCCGACCCGCACCCCGGCAACCTACTCGCCCGCCCCGGCCCGGACGGCCCCGTCCTCGTCCTCCTTGACCACGGTCTCACCGTGGACGTGCCCGAGAGCCTCTCGGACGCCTTGCGCGGCACGATCCTGGCCCTCGAAGAGGGCGACCTCGATGCGCTTACCGCGGGCCTCGAACGGGCCGGTCTACGCCTCGGGCCGGAGGTCGACCTCGAAACCCTCCTGGGGATCGTCGGCGTCCTGCTCGGCGGCGAGGAGAGGAGCGAAGGCGGTGGCAATGTCGGGGAGCTCGGACTGAAGCTCGGCGCGAGCGTCGGCAGCATCCCCGTGGAGCTCCTGCTCATGGGCCGCGCCATCGGCCTGATCGACGGCATCACCCGCCAACTCGACCCGGAACTGGATACGGTCGGCATCGTCGCCCGCTACGCCCGGGGGTAACCCTCCCGGGCCTGCGAGATATGTCTGCCATGGCATACACACTTCGGCCCATTTGCGAGCTTTGCGCATACTACGGATGGTATAGAT
>JADDPV010000102.1:771-10062 GCA_016781705.1 Rubrobacter sp. | reverse complement strand
GTACATGCGCACCGTCATCGCGGTGCAGCTGCCGAGCGCGGTGAGCAGGTAGTCGTAGGGCGTGGGCCCGGCGTCGGTGCCGCCGAGGCCGGCCGGCTCGTCGGCCACCAGGGCGTGCCCGTTCGCCGTCACCTCGGTGCGCAGGGCTCCTTCCGTGCGCACGACCACGCGCCCGTTCTCCGAGTTGCTCATACCGTCGGTTCTCCTTCCCGCTCGCCGCTGACGAATCCTTCGGTTTCTCGCGCTCGATGCTTTACGGCACCGGTACCGCGGATCCGGCGGCGGATGTCCGTATACCTACGACGGGACGGACGGCCCGGCGTGCCAGATCCTTACCGTGCCCTTGGCAACTCGGTCGTCGGCCGCCCGGACGATCCCCCGGGAGGGGCCCGAGGTCGCGATGAACCGCTTCGACGCCCGAAGCTGAGGGCAATCCTCACGCGACCCGCAGGAACACACGAATCCGGGCAGCCCCACGAAAACCTTCGTCACGAGCGCGAAATCGCTTGCCGGATGTTTTCGTTCCTACAATGACGCTGTCGGCGTACCCGGATGGGTTCTCCGAAACAACATCTTCACGCCATCTTCGAGGCCGAATCGATGCGGTTTCGCGCCCGTTTGGGCACACCCTACGTGTTCGCAGACAGCATCCTACAACACTCGGACCCCGTAACGGTCTCGGAAGCGGAAGCCCGTCTTGCTCGCCTTTAACCGTCGCCGATCCTCACGCATCCTCCCGATCAGGCCGATGATTTCCCCCGACAACGTGGCCCTTTCGACAACGCAAGCCCGAGGAGGAGCCGGCGGCCCGTTTCGCCAGAGCCGCTGCGTCGCCCCGTGCCGTGCTTGCGCCGAGGGGATGGTTCCCCTCGCCGCGCCTGCTACTACCCGCCAACCCCCGGCGTAGCCGGCAGGGGAGACGTGTCAAGAGGGATGTTCCGAGCGCCCTCCCACTGTGGACGACGGACGCGCCACGTATACGTCGCTCGTACGTTATTGCTGCACTTGGAGCGGCTCAGGCGCGGACCTTGGGTTCGGGGTCCTGTTCGGGGACATGCGGTTTGTAAAAGGAGGCTAGGCGCCACGGGCTGGCGCCTAGGGCGAAGGCTGCCTGCATAAAGCCCCAGAGCAGGAGGGTGCGTAGGGGGCGGCCCTCCCAACGGCGTGACGAGCTTACCATGGGACCGGGTAGGTAAGCGGTTTTGCCCGACCTTTCCAACTTCCGGACAAACGCGACATCCTCCATTACGGGGATCTCCGGGAACCCGCCCAACCGCTCGTACGTGTCGCGCCTAACGAAGATCCCGGAATCCCCGTAGTAGCGCCCCAAAGAGCGGTAGGAGGGCGCCAAAGACTCCAACCACCGCCCCAGCCGACCGCCCCCAGGGTAGCGCAACCGGAAGTTGCCGCCGACGCGTCCCCCCTCGACGGCGTCCATTATCTGGAGCGCCACGTCCAGCGGGGGCACGACGTCGGCGTGCAAGAAGAGCAGCACGTCCCCCGAGGCCGCCTCCGCCCCGGCGTTGAGCTGAACGCCGCGCCCGGCTCCCGCACGCACGAGCCGGGCCGCGCTCGAACGGACGAGGCGCAAAGTGCCGTCCGTCGAGCCGCCGTCGGCAACCACGACCTCGTCGACATTCGGTGCGTGAGAGAGACGTTCGAGGAGGCCGCCTATGCGGGCGGCCTCGTTGAGGGTCGGTATCACCACGGAGAGTTTCGGCGGGACACTGCTCACGGGTCGCTCAACTCCTTCGCTCGTCGGCGGAAGCAGGGCGGTCCGGCACGGATCGCGCCGCGCAGGCCCCTTTGTTCCGATGATCTACGCGGGTAGACAACAGCGAACGCGCCTCCTTCAACACCTTCTTCGTGTTCTACCCCTCAGCCGCCTAAATGGTACTTACCCCTACGGAACCCTTCCCCGTCCTTATGCGGCGTAAGCACCGCGCGGGGTCGGTCCTGCTCGGCCCGAGGTCGGCGGTCCTCCTGCGCGTCCCCGATCCTGGCGAGAACGAAATGCCGAGCGCCCCGATGAGGCGCCGGTAGAGGTGGTCCTTCGGGCCGAAGTCCTCGAGCGAGGAGAAGACCCGGCCTTCCGTTCTCGTCATGACGTGTTCCCCCTCCGTCGTATACGGCCGTCCGTTCGAGCATGGTAGCTAATGCGACATGGAACGGCGTCGGGGGCCGCCGCCGGGGCGACGCCCAACGCCGCAGCGGGGCTTAGCCCCGAGAAGGTCGATTACCCGAACGCGCACGCCACGGGTACGCCGCTGGGAGACGCAGCGCTCGGCTTCAGGCGCAGTGGTAGGCGCGGGGGAGGGAGCCGTCTAGCTGCCGGTACTCCAGGAAGCGCTCCACGATCGCCTCGGCGGAGCGTCTCAGGGGGAAGATCTCGCGGCTCACCAGAAGGTCGGTTATCCCCGCGTCGTTGACGCCGGCCGGGTGCCAGGCCACGCCCTCCGCCGATACCGTCACCTCCGGCACCAGCACGGAGCGCTCGACCTCCACCCCGCCTTCGGATTCCCCGCGCTTTATGAGGGGCCGCACGATGTGGTCCTCCGGCGCCACCCCCATATCCTCGAGCATGCGCCGCAAGACCGGCACGCCCTCCGCGTTCTCCGGCGTCTCGGTCGTCCCGACCCTGACCCGCACTCCGAGACCGCGGGCTATCTCGATACCCTCCATCGCCTTTCTCCAACTCCCCGGACCCCGGTACAGGTCGTGCAGCTCCGGGATCCCGCCGTCGACCGAGACCTGCAACGAGAGGTTCGGCTCCCCGGCGAAACGCTCCAGGACCTCGCGCCTCTTGCCCTTCAAGAGGGTGGCGTTGGTCAGCACGGTGGTCGGCATGTTGGGCAGCGAGATCTCCAACAACTCCCCGAGCTCGGGGAGCAGGAACGTCTCCCCGCCCGTCAGGTAGAGCTGCCGGAAGCCGAGCTCCTTTGCCTCCCCTATGAGGCGCTCGAACCTTCCGACCCCGATCGAACGCCTTGCTACGCGCGGGTTGGAGCCCACGGCGCAGTAGCCGCAAGCGTAGTTGCAGTCGTAGTTGGTGTACACCCAAAGGTGCGCCGGGAAGAGCGGGGTCCCGAAGATGGAGACGACGTCGCGCCCGTCGTTGGGCAACGCCGCGGCGTCCCCCCAGGAGACGCTCTCCCCCACCTCTATCTCCGCGGCCTCCCGGTACAGGTGGAAACGCCCCTTCGAACGCTCGGAGGGCGGCACGGCCTCCAAACAACTCGTCCACCAGCCGGTGAGGATCGTCTCGACGAACGGCTCGGGCAGGCCCTCCTCGCGCATCCGGCGGGCCAGTTCCTCGTGGTCGTAGGCCACGGGCACGAACTCCGTCCGTACCTCGCCGTCCTCCTCGCGCAGGAGCGCGTACCAGACCTCGGTGCGCCCGTCGTTCGCCGGACGCCCTATCGCCCCGACGTTCACCAATCGGCGCCCGTCCATCTCCTTCTCCCAGTGCAGCCCCGTGTGGGTGCAGAGCAGCAGGTCCGCGCCGCTCGCGTCGAGGCGCATCTTCAGCACGTCGCGCGGGGTGGACTCCCAGAGGAACTCGTTCACCGCCAGCGGGCTGCCGTGCACCATCCTTATCGTCTTTGCCCCCATCGTGAGGAGGATCTGGTCCGGCATGGCATGCATCCAGGCCTTGAACCCGTCGGAGGTGTTCTCCCGGGTGTAGTCGTAGGCGATCTGGGCGTACAGGTTGTCCCGCTCGTCGGTGTAGCCGCAGCCGCAGTCGGGCCTGTCTTCCCTTATGGAGACGTCGTAGTTGCCCGCTATGCACCGCACGTCGTGCTCCAGAAGGAGCGACCAGACGGAGTCGGGGTGCGGCCCATAGCCCCCCAGGTCCCCCAAGCAGTAGAATGCCTCGGCGCCCCGCGCCTTGGCGTCCTCTATCACCGCCTCCAGCGCGAGCGCGTTGTTGTACACTCCACCGAAGACCGCGATGGTCTTGTGATCTACCCGCTCCTCGATTACCCGCACGCTAAACCGCCCCTCCTCGCTCGTCGTAACGGTCGTATTCCAAGCTCCGTCTCCTTTCGGATGGCCTCCAGCCCGGCGTCCGTCGGGGACTCTCGCGGTAGAGGTCCAGCTCCGGCCGGCCGGAGATCAGGGTAAACGCGTCGCGGATCTGCTCCAGGCCCGTCTTCAGCAGGAAGTTGAACCCCTTTCCGTAGCTCTTGGACCCGAGGATGAAGAAGCCCGGCTCGGGGTTCCCGAGCGTCGCGGCCCCCAGCGGAGGCACGGCCAAGCAGTCGTTCCCGTCGCCGCCCGCGGCCAGGAGCGCCGCCGCCAGGTTCATCGGCCCGCGCGACGCGTAGCACTCGTGGACCTGCAGCTCGCTGTAGAGCGAGTTGTCGGGCGCGTAGCCCACGTTCGCCACGACGCGGTCCACCGCCACCTCGCGTGCCGGGCCCGTGCCGATGCTCACGCGAAACCCCTCGTCGCCCGTCGCCCGGATCTCTTCGACGGAGCCGCCCGATACGCGGACGAGGTTCGCGTCGCCGTCCGCCGCGATCCGGTTGGCCTCTTCGGTGAGCGCGGCCCTACGCGGTAGGGGATCGTCGGCTATGACCGGGAGGCGGGGATCGTCGCGGTTCGTCAACCAGACGACCCGGGTGCCGGGCGCTTCCCGGGAGAGCGCAAGCAGCCCCAAGAGCGTCGTCGCCGCCGAGTAGCCGCCGCCCGCGAGCAGCGTCGTCTTACCCGCGTAGGTCCGGCGGTCGGCCCCGAGCGCGTCGGGCAGGCGGTACGAGATGCGGCCCCGCAGCGCGCGCTCGCCCATGGCCGGGATGCCGCCGTTGCCCAGCCAGTTGGGGCTGGCATACATGCCCGTGCAGTCGAGCACGACGTCGGCGCGGGAGATCCGCTCCGCCCCGTCGGCTCCCTGGATGAGCAGGCGGAACGGGCTCTCTAACCGCGTCTTTCGGCCTATGAGATCCCCCTTGACCAGCCCGTCCTTGCCGACGGAGACGAGGCGGGCGCCGAGCTCCACGCGCCCCGCCAGGAGGGGCAACTCGGCCAGCGGCCTCAGGTAGTTCTCGACGTACTCCGCGCCGCTCTGGTACGCTCCGTCTTCCGTCAGATCGTGACCGGCCTCGGCGAGAAGCCCGGCGCCAAGAGGCGAACGGTTCATGCCAAAGGGGGAGAACATCCTTACATGCCCCCAATCTCGCACGCTGGCGGCGATCTCCTCGCCCCGCTCGTGGACGGCCACGTCCATGCCGAGAACGGCGGCGTACAGGGCGGCTTCCAGCCCAACGGGGCCGGCGCCGAGCACCGCGCACCGGATGGGCCCCGGCTCCGCGACCCGCATCAGGCCGCGCCCCCCCCGAGGCGCGATTCCAGCCGCTCCAGCGAGGCGTTCGCCCCCTCGGGACCGCCCCGGGCCCAGAGCAGCATCGCCACCACCCCGATGAGCCAGAACCCGGCCAGGATCGCGAAGGCCAAGGTGAGGCTGAAAGCCGCGGCGATCGCGGCGAGCCCTATGGAGGAGACGGCGGCCCCGACGCGCCCCACGAGCACGGAGAACCCGACGCCCGACGCCCGCAAGTGGGTCGGGAAGAGCTCGGTGAAGGTCGGGTAGGCCGAGACCCAGGCCGCGGTCCCCGCCAGGTTGGCGAAGACGAACGCCCAGAACACCGCCCCGGGGTCGCCCGCGGCCGTGGCGACGGTCATGACGAGCATGCTGGCGGCGGCGACCGCGTAGGCGGCCGTGACGATCAGGACGCGGGGGAACCTGTCCATAGCGGCCGCGACCAGCAACCCGCCGACCAGGGCGCCGGCACCGCCCCAGAACAGGTACGTCGTGACCCCCGTGGCAGAGATCCCGACCGCGGGCACCACCAGCACGGTGAACATCGCGAACAACCCGTAGTACCCGGCGGCCTCGGCGAAGTCCAGGGAAGCGCCCAGGGCCACCCGCCCCGGGGCCCGTCGGAAGAGGCTCGCCAAGGAGCCCGCGGACCTCGGGGCGTACCCCTCGCCGGTCGGGGCCTCCGCTGAGGAGATACCGGAGGTGCCGGCCACCTCCCGGACCACCCTCTTCGCCTCGTCCTCGTCCCCCTGGCGCAGGAGCCAGCGGGGGGACTCGGGCAGCGCCCGGCGGGCGAAGACGGCCATGAGCGCCATCACCGCCCCGACGCCGAAACCGACGCGCCAACCGATCTCCGCGGGGAAGTACGAGAGGACGATCCCACCCAACCCGGCGGCCAGGAGCGCCCCTATGCCCCAGGCGCTCATCACCCCGGCGTTTGCCCGGCCCCGGTAGCGGGCCGGGATGAACTCGCTGATCGCGGCGTTTATCACGGAATACTCCGCTCCGACGCCCATGGCCGTCAGGAACCTCAAGACCATGAGCATCTCGAAGTTTACGGAGAAGGCGCACAGGAAGGTGAAGCCCGCGTAGAACAGGAGCGTCACGAGGAAGAGCCTCCTGCGACCGAAGCGGTCGGCCAGGATGCCCGCCCCTTGTGCCCCCACCATGATCCCGAGCAGCCAGATCGCAACCAGGGAGACCCCCTGCAGCTCGGAGAGCCCCCACTGCTCCGTTATTGTCGGGATTATCGACCCGATTATCTTCACCTCGAAAGCGTCCAGGAGCCACGCCGCCGCCAAGGCAACCGTCAGCCTGGTGTGTATCGGTCGCCAGGGCGCAGCGTCGAGGGCCCGCAATAGTGGATTTTCGACCAGATTTCTCCTCATCGGTATCCTTTCGAAGATTCGCCCTAGCAGCGTGAACGACGTCTTAGCCCGCGCCCCTACTCCGAATCACATCGGCTCGCGATGATCACTCCGCTCAGAGCACGAAATGAGCACCTTTTGAGGTCCTTACCGTACGATTTCCCGAACATACGTTCCTCCCCAAAAGCCCAGACACCCGGTGTGCTTGTCTCAAGCTTCCCGTTACCTTCACCGAGCTCCATCGGTCTCGCTACCGACCGCCCCCAGACCCGAGAGCCCCGTAGGTGGAGCCCGACATTTCCCGGATGTCGGGCCCGTCGCCACCGACCCCCATTCTACGGGCTCCCCCGGACCGTGACGTCGGACGGGGGGCCGGCCTTGTTGTCGGCCACTCCTCCCTCGACCCTGTGAACGTACCCGTGGTCGTAGGTCAGGTCTGCCTCCTTTAGCGTCGCCGCCGTCCGCAGCACGAGCCGGGACAGGACCTCGGCCGACAGCCCGAGCAGGCGTTCCAGCGCCTCCTTCGGCTCCGGTTCCGAGACCCCCGCCGCGTGGTTCACCGGGAAGCCCACGAGCCCGTAGGGGAGCCCCAGCTCCCCGGCCAGCACCGCCTCGGGGCCGCAGGTCTGGCTCACCGCCGCCACGCCCGCCGCCCGGAGCCATCGGACCTCCGCCCGCGTCTCGAACCGCGGACCGTTGGTGTGGCCGTACACCCCTCCGACGGTGACCTCCAGCCCCAGCGTCCCGGCCGCGAGCTCCGCCCTGCGCCGGAGGCGCGGGGAGAAGGGCTCGCTCTGGATGAGGTGCCCGCGCTCCGGGTCTCCGGGCTCGGTGAAGAGGGTGCACGCTCCTCCGTTTGGGAGGTGGTTGCCGGGAAAGAACAGGTCGTCGAAGAGGATGGGGCGCCCCAAGCGCACGTCGGGGTCTATGGCCCCCACCGTGGTCGTCGCGAGGACCGCCCGAGCCCCGAGCTGCTTGAGCGCCGTCAGGTTCGCCCGGTGGGGGATCGTGTGTGGCAGGTGATCGTGCCCCTCCCCGTGCCGGGGGATGCTTCCCACCCGCCAGGGACCGGCCTTCGTCACCGCGACCCGCGCCTCCCCGAAGCGGGTCTCGACCCGGCGAAGCCCCCCTTCTTCGGGGAGGCGGTAGATGCCCGAGCCGGTGATGATGCCGACGTCTATCATGGGGCCTTCCGGTTCGGGGCGCGGTCGACGGCGCCCGATCCCTCCCGCCGGCACCGCGCCGGGGCGACGTGGACGCCCTCTGTGGGGCTCTTGCTCGTCATGCGTCGCCGCTCCTTTCGCCTCTCTGCCACGACTGGCCGGCCCCGCGTCGGCGCGGGTCCGGCGCTCTCAACCCTCTTTACGGGCCCTCCCCGTCGGCCGTACGGGGCGCCTCCCCCATCAGCCCGAGGGACTCGAGGGCGTCCCCCGTCGCGGCGAGGTCCGGCCGGTGGGGGACGATACTCCTCAAGCGCTCCAAATCCTCGGCGTGGTCGACGTCGAAGGTCGCCTCCATGAGTTCGACCGACAGGCCGCGGAGCCGGGCCGCGGCGAGGACGCCGTCCAGCTCCGTGCCCGTGCTCATCTCCACCCCCCGCAGAACGTCGTGGAAGCCGCGCATGCCGATGAGGCAATACCCGCCGTCGTGGGTCGGCGCGAAGACGAGGTCCCGCCGGTCCAGCGCCCGGAAGGCCTGCTCCACGACCCCCACCGTCAGGTGAGGCGAGTCGGAGCCGATCAGGACGACGCGATCCTCCCCCCTTCCCCGTGCCCCCCGGAACAGCTCCTCTTGCCGCTCGGTCAGGTCGCCCTCCCCCTGAAATAGGACCCGCCCGCACCCGCCTACGAGCGGGGCGAACTCCTCCGGCCAGGCGTCGGGGGGCGTGACGTACCAGCCGAGCGCGAAGGGGGCCTCCGAGAAGCGCGCGGCCAGATCGCGCAGGAAGGCCTTGTAGAGGACGATCGCCTCCTCGTCGCCGATGACCCTCCCGAGCCGCGTCTTCGCGAACCCGGCCCGGGGGGCCTTGGCGGCGACGTAGAGCGCCCGGCTCGCAGGCTCGCAGTCGCCGCCGCGGGCCGGGACGCGCCCTCCCGCAGCCCCCGGCGGGAGTAGCGGAGGGTCGAGGTGATGCAGGTGCCGTCCCGGACGCCGCCCTTCAGCGTGCCGCCCACCTTGGAGACCCCGATGGGCGCCCTCTGTGCGCGCGACCACCCGCCCGTTCTCCGAATCGTTCATGCCGTCGGTCCTCCTTCCCGCTCGCGGATCCGCCGCAGCGGGCGGCAAGAAGCGTCAAGCTCACGACCGCGATCAGCGCGGCGATCGGTAACATGCGGAGCTTCAAGTTCGCTTTGCCTCCCGGTCCCGGATTGGGGCAACCCACAAGGTAGAGCTCCATACGACAGTGCCAGGGGTCAGGGCAGCAGGCGCCTGACCCCGAAGAACGCCCCCAGCAACTTCTTGGTGGGTCCGCCGAAGAGCTTCTCGCGGTAGTAGCTGTCGGCGGCCTTCTTCACGCCCTCGGAGAGGGTCGGGTAGGCGTGGACCGTCTGGGAGAGCTCCCCTATGGGGATGCCCTTGCGCATGGCGAGGACCACCTCG
>JADDPV010000102.1:0-678 GCA_016781705.1 Rubrobacter sp. | reverse complement strand
CCGTCCGTTATGGCCCGGTCGAGCTCCGGGAGGTCGTACCTGAACACCCCCACTTCGCTCCCGTGCTTCTCCCGGGCCTCCGCCTCGGTGAGGCCCACCCTGGCGACCTCGGGGTCCGTGAAGGTGGTCCAGGGGACCGCCGCGTAGTCCGCCTTGCGCTTCACGGGGAACAGGGCGTTCTGAAGAGCTATGCGGCCCTGGTACTCGGCGGCGTGGGTGAAGCGCATGATGCCGGTTATGTCGCCGGCCGCGTAGACGCCCTTGGCCGTGGTCTCGAGGTGCTCGTCGACCACGATGCCGTCCTCGCCGAGCTCGATCCCCGCGTTCTTCGGGACCAGCCCGTCGACCGTCGGCGTGCGTCCGGCGGCGACCAGGATCTCCTCGCCGCGAAGCTCGATGCTCTCGCCCCCCTTGTTCCTGGCTACCACCACCTTCTCGCCGTTCTCTAGGAGGCGCGCCTCCTCGGCGCGGTACCCGCCGTGGACCCGGACGCCGTCCTCCTCCAGGTACCCCCTCAACGCCGCCCCGATCTCGGGCTCCTCTATGGGCAGCGGGTTCTCCCTGGAGGAGATGAGCTCCACCCGGGAGCCGAGCCGGGCGAACATCTGGGCGAACTCGGTCCCTATCGGCCCCGCCCCCACGACCACCATCGAGCGCGGCAGCTCCTCCAGCTCGAGG
>JADDPV010000106.1 GCA_016781705.1 Rubrobacter sp. | reverse complement strand
ACCCCGGCCGCGCCCCCCGCGCAGCCCAACCCCCACACCGGGACGCGCTTGAGGTTAGTACTAAGGCCCAGCTCGAAGAGCAGCTTCGCGTCCAGGCTCGGGGTGGAGATGCCCGTGGTGGAGACGAAAAACAGCGCCCCCACCTCCCCCGGCTCCACCCCCGCCCGGCCCAGGCAGCGGCGGGCGGCCTTCTCGGAGAGCTCCAGGGCATGCTCGGCGTACAGGGCGTTGCGCTCGGGGAACGACCACTCCCGCCCGAACCACTCTTGCGGTTGGCAGAAGTGGCGGGTCTCTATAAGAGCGTTGTCGAAGATCGGTAGGAGCCGGTCCAGGTCCCGGAACTTCCCGGCGAAGAGCCGGCGGGCGAACTCCTTGATCTCCCGCTGTTCGAGGCGGTGGGGCGGGACGGCCGTGGCCGCCGAGAGGACGCGAGGGTTGTAGACTCGGGCGTCGTCGGGCAAGGGAGCTTCGTCTAACGGGTTGCGGCGGAGCGTCACCCTACCTGCTTTCGGCCCTCGCCGGCGCGCCGCCCCGCGACGAGAACGCGACCGCGATGCTGAGAACGCCCAACGTCAGGTGGATGATGTTGTCCACCACGCTGTAGCCATGGGGGAGCAGCCCGAACAGCGTGGGTACGACGAAGCCGAGCACGCCTACCAGCAGGTAGACCACGCCCAACCCACCGACCACGCTGCGGGCGAGCCCCACGTTTCGCTGCCCGAACCCCACGTAGGCCAGAAGACCACCCGTAAGCAGGTGAACGATGTCCTCCAGGATATCGATGTTCACGAGGCCCAGCAGCGACCGCTCGCCCAAGACCAACCCCACCACGCCGATCAGGACGATCACCACCCCCACGATCCCGGCATACGTCCTTACCATCTCCATCTTCCGTCCTCCTCGTCGTAGTTACCCTTCCTCCTTGTACGCGTCAGCACCTTATCCTTCTTCGCCGAGCTCTCCTTTTCGAACCAGAGACGGCTCCTCCCGAGAAGCGGTTCCAGGAAGCCCTCCCGAGATACGCCGAGGAGCCCCAAAACCTCCTCGGTCGTCATCCCCGGCGGCGGGTCGAGGGCCACCCACTTGGTCTCCCGGCAGACCCCCAACAGGACGGAGACGAGTTCCCCACGCCCGGTCTTCCTGGGCGCCCAGTCGCCCTCTTCGGGAACGTAGGCCCGCGCGTCCTCTTCGGAGCCGAAGACCGGCAGCAGCACCTCGCCTCCCGCCGTCTTCTCGGTGAGCACCTCCATGCCACCGGCCCGGCCTTTGGCCAGAAGCCAGTACCACGGCGTCCGTCCTCGCGCGGGGCGCTCTACGGCGTTCACCGTTCGCACTACCGAGATTCCTTTTGTTCTCAGCCCTGCCCTTCTTCCTCCTCTCGGACCGCCCTCTCCGCCGCCCGGAAACCGGCCTTCGAATGGGTGCCATCGCAGAACGGTTTCGTCGTCGATCCCCCGCAGCGGCACAGCGCTATCGTCTCCCGCTCGACGCGGAACTCATTGCCCTCGGCGTCGGTGACGACCACCGGGCCCTTCACCAGGTACGGTCCGTTGTCGAGGGCGGTGATCTTCGTTTGTTCGGTCACGGTTATCCTCCTTATTCTCTAGTCGCGCCCAACCACGGCTTCGGCTTCTTCTCCAGGTCGCGCACCGCCGGCCCCTGGAGGACCTCGCCGTCTACCGAGAAGCGCGACCCGTGGCAGGGGCAGTCCCAGCTCGTCTCCGCCGGGTTCCAAGAGACGATGCACCCGAGGTGGGTACACAGCGCCGAGACGGCGTGCACCTCACCTTGCGGGTCCCGGTAGACGGCGGTCTGGTCACCAGGTCTTCCGACGATCCTGCCCTCGCCGGGTGCGAGATCGCCCACGTCTTCCGTTACTCCTTTGAAGCGGTCCTTCACGAAGTGTGCGGCCTGATCGGCGCCCTCTTTGTAGAAGCTTGTCGAGGCGAGGGGCGAGGTGCGGGTGGAGTCGTAGAGGTCGGCCCAGCTGTTCTCCCTGCCGGCGATCAGGTCGGAGAGGAGCATCGCCGCCGCCGTCCCGTTGGTCATGCCCCAGGCTCTAAAGGCCGTCGCCACGTAGAGGTGCTCGGCGCCGGCTCCGATCCTGCCGACGTAGGGCAGGACATCCATCGAGTAGTAGTCCTGGCTGGACCACCGGTTCTCGAACTCGGTCACCCCTAACCGCTCCCGGGCCCACTCCTCGAGGTTTTTGAACCGTTGCTCCGTGTCGGGTTCCTCGCCGGTCTTGTGGGTTTCACCGACCACGATGAGGGCGGTCTCCCCGTCCCGGGACGCGGTGCGTACCGAGCGCGTGGGGGACTCGGCGTTTATGGACATCCCTTCTGAGACGACCGTCTCCCCGATCCTCGCCGCGATCCCGTACTCCCGCTGGGGTGTAGCCTTACCCCAGAACTCGCCCTTGAAGGTGAAGGGTACGTGGGTGGCGATGATCACGTCTTTGGCGGTCACGAAGCCCCTGTCCGTAGCAACCGTGCAGGGCTCGCCGTCGTTCAGATCTATAGCCCGCGTGTTCTCGAAGAGGTAACTTCCGTCCCCCGGCATCTCCTCGGCCAGAGCAAGGAGGTACTTGCGGATGTGGAACTGCGCCTGGTTGTCGAACCGCATCGCCCCCTCGACCGGGAACGGGAGCGGAGCCTCCTCCATGAAGGAGGCCGGGAGCCCGACCCTCCTCGCGGCCTCGACCTCCGCCTGCAGTTGAGGGACCATCTCTTTAGACTCGGTATAGACGTAGGCCGGCAGGCGCCTGAAGTCACACTCGATGCTCTTCTCGTTGACGAAGGACTCGATGCGATCTATGGCCGCCTCGTTCGCCTCGGCGTAGAGCCGGGCCTTGTTCTCGCCATGCTTCTGGATCAACTGATCGTAGATGAGCCTGTGCTGGGAGGTGACCTTCGCCGTGGTGTGGCCCGTGACGCCTTCGGCTATCCGGCGTGACTCGACCACGATGACCGTCTTGCCCATCCTCTTGAGGAGGACAGCAGCGGTCAGGCCCGTTATGCCCCCGCCGAGGATCGCGACGTCCGCCGAGACGTCGCCCGGCATGGACGGGTAGTCCGTGCGGGGGGTCGTGTCGATCCAAAAAGATAAGTGCTTCTCGCCGGATGTATCTAACACCATCTGCTCGATCCCTCTCCTAAGGCTTCATTTCCCCCGTAGCCGGTGAGCCTTCGCAATGCCTCCAAAGCACATTAATCAGCCAAAGAGCTTGCAAGAAGACGTGCCTCGCAATGCACTATCTCCTCTCCCCTCTTCGCGCGCCGCTGGAGCCCTCACTCGCCGGACGCCCGGAGAGCCCGCTGGGGGAGTTCAGGTGCGCCCCGTCGTCCACCCCCACGCCCATCCGGTCGACCAGCTCGCCCCCCAGCCAGCCCGTTAGCCCTGCCAGAGCCACCCCCACAAGAGAGAGGACGATCGGGATAGCTCCCGGCTCCCCCGGCGCGTCCATGCGGAGCAGCCAGCTCACGGCGAACAGTAACACCACGATCACGTTACCGGCCCCATGCCACAGCCCAACCGATTTGGCGCGCGTGCCGGAGGGTATCGCCAGCCAGTCGATCAGGCCGAACACCGCCGCGGCCAGCCCCCCGATCACGCCGGCGGCTATCATCCAAAAGGCTATCTCCGACCATTTCCCGTTGCCCGTGAGAAGGTAGACGACGTCGAAAACTAATGACGTTGTGAGCAGCCCCAGAGGAAACGGGATGAGCATGGGGTGTATCGGGTGCCCGAACAGCTTCGCTCTGCTCTCCATGGCTCTCCTCCTTTTTGGCGCACGGCCGGTGCCTACCACCACGCTCATAATGCACCATCATCCTCAGTAAATCAAGTAATTATTTGGTTTCTTGGATAAACGCGGCGATTCTGGTACAGTGAGAGCGACGATCGGAAGGAGTGAGCTGGTAATGCGTTGGGATCGGAGGTTCTTCGAGAGTACGCGCGGGCAGATAGTCACGCTGCTGCGTCGCTCCGGTCGCACCGTCGACGAGCTGGCGGAGGCGGTCGGCCTCACGGACAACGGCGTTCGTGCGCACCTCGCCACCCTCGAGCGCGACGGGATCGTTCGGCAGCGGGGCACGGTAAGCCGCGGCGCCGGCGGCGGCAAGCCCGCCTACGTCTACGAGCTGACGCCGGAAGCCGAGGATCTGTTCCCGAAGGCGTATGGGCCGGTGCTGCGGCGGCTTCTGGACGTCATGGTCGAGCGGCTGGGACCCGAGGAGACGGAAGCGCTGCTAAGGGCGGTGGGGCGCCGCATGGCGGACGAGCGTACCGTACCGGCGGACGACGTGCGCGCGCGGCTTGAGGTGGCCGTCGGCGTGCTGGGCGAGCTTGGTGGCCTCGCAGAGCTCGAAGAGCGCGACGGCATCATCCTCATCCGAGGCTACAGCTGTCCGCTGGCCGCCGTGACGCCGGACCACCCGGAGGTTTGCCGCATGGCTGAGACCTTGCTCACCGAGCTAGTAGGCGTGCCGGTCCACGAGCACTGCGATCGCAGTGAGAACCCCCGCTGCTGTTTCGAAGTAGTGGCCGTCGGCGACACCATGCGAAGGTGATCTCGCTCGGCACTCAGCAGTTTGCCCGCGATGGTGTTAGTGCGACGTTGCTACAGTAGGCAGGAGGATGGCCATGTCAGCTACCCGACGAGTTGTCAAAGCGAACCTTCCGACCCGTTACGGCGCCTTCGAGATGTTCGTCTACGACACCCCCGACCGCAAAGAACACGCGGCGCTCACCCTAGGAGCGATCGACGACGGCGGGCCGGTCCTGGTCCGTTTGCACTCGGAATGTTTGACGGGCGACGTTTTCGGGTCGTGTCGCTGCGACTGCGGAGAGCAGCTGGCCGATAGCCTGCGGTTCTTGCAGGAGCGGGGACGCGGCGTCCTCCTCTACCTGCGGCAGGAGGGCCGCGGCATCGGCCTCACCAAAAAGATCTCCGCCTACGCACTCCAGGAGCAGGGGCTCGATACGGTCGAGGCGAACCATGCCCTGGGATTGCCGGAGGACCTGCGCGACTACCGCGTCGCCGCCGAGATGCTGCTCGACCTCGGCGTGCGTCGGGCCCGCCTGCTGACCAACAACCCGGCAAAGATAGAAGGCCTCCGGCGTTACGGCGTCGAGGTCGTAGAGCGCGTACCGCTTGGGATCTCGCCGAACCCCTCGAATCTGGGGTATCTGCGGACGAAGCGGGAGAAGCTGGGGCACCTTCTCCCGGCGGCCGTGCCGCCCGAAGCCACGCCGGACGAATCGGCGCAAGAGAAATGATGGACGACATGGACGCTCCGAAGACGAATCCAAGCCCCCGGCCGGTCGTCACCTTGAGCTACGCCCAGACGCTGGACGGACGTTTAGCCACCTCCACCGGCAGCTCGCAATGGATCAGCGCCCCGGAGTCGCTGCGCTTCAGCCATGAGCTACGCGCCGAGCACGACGCGATCATGGTCGGCGCCGGCACGGTCCGCAGGGACGATCCACGCCTGACGGTCCGTCTTGTTGCGGGCCGTGATCCTCTGCGCGTCGTCGTCGATAGCACCCTACGCACGCCGCTCACCGCCGCCGTCCTCGCCCAGGGTGCCGCGCCCGGCACCGTCCTCGCCGTGACCGACCGCGCGCCCGCCGCCAAGCGCGATAAGGTCCGTGCCCTCGGCGGTACCGTCTTGTGCTTACCGACCGGCGCCGGAGGACGCGTAGACCTGGTGGCGCTGCTGGCGACGCTACACGAGCGGGGCATCGGCTCGGTGCTGGTGGAAGGGGGAGCTGGGATGATCACCGCGCTCCTGCGCGCCCGGCTGGTCGACCGGCTGGCCGTCTGCGTCGCGCCCAAGATCCTAGGGGCCGGTATCGAGGCCGTCGGCGACCTCGGCATCCGCGAGCTTACCCGGTCCTTGATCATGACCGACACGTCCGTCACCCCTTACGGCGTCGACCTGATCCTCGACAGCCGGGTCGATTATCCGAGCGACCCTGCAGATGGCCGCTGAACCGCCCGCGTGCGGCACGATCGAAGCCCGGGCCACATGGTTTAGCGCACGAACAACGGCGTCCGGGCGCACCCGGCCACACTCGAGCGCGACGGCATCGTGCGCCAGCGGTGGCGGCAATCTCGCCTACCTCTACGAGCTGACGTCGGAAGCCGAAGAGCTGTTCCCAAAAGCTTACGAACCCGTGCTTTGCCATCTCTCGGACGTTCTGGCCGAGCTGCTGGGGCCCGAGGAGGCGGAGGGGCTGCTAAGGGCGGTAGGACGTCGCACGGCGGACGAGCGTACCCCGTACCAGCGGCTGGCGTACGTGCGCGGTCCGAAGCGGCCATTGCCGTACTTAACGAGTTGGGCGGCCTTGCGGAGCTAAGAGCACGACGGCACCTTTGTTATCCACGGCTATAGCCGTCCGCTAAGCGCTGTCGTACCGGGTCACCCGGAGGTCTGCCGGCTCGCCGGGCTCTGCTCGAGGAGCTGGCGGGCGTGCCGGTACACGAACGCTGCGCCCGCGGCGAGAGACCTCACTGCTGTTTCGAGGTGGCGACCCCCGACAACACCGAGCAAAAGTAACGGGAACTTCCAACAAGCAGACGCACGGTTGCCGTAGGTTCGTCTTTTGAGGCCCTTTATTTCGGCCGGTAGAAGGCGCCCAATATCCCGCCGTAGACTAGGTGAGCCAGGATCACCGAAAGCGGCGTGCGCCGGCCGTAGTTCAGGGCCATGAAGCCGGGAGGCTCGAGCTGCCTGGTCGGCGTGGGCCCTTCTTGCTCGCTCGCCATCCGCGGGTGCATCGCGGGCAACACCGGCATGGCCGCCACCAGGACGAAGAGCGCGTGCACCAGGCCGATCGCGGCCCCCAGCCACCAGGCCGCCCGGCGCCAGCTCTCGAAGGCCGCGGCGTAGACGGAGGCGAAGACCCAACCGTTAACGAAGTGCATCCCGAAGCCCACCAACTTGGCCCGGTCTCGGTCGGGCGTGAACATGGTTCCTAGCATGAAGGGGAAGTTTACGCGGGTGAGGCCGAGCTCCTGGCTCCCCGACAGTATGCTCGTCAAGACCACCGTGCCCACGAACCCCCAGAGCGAGACGCTTCGCTTGTTCATCCTATATCCTCCGATGCCTTTCTTCTTCCGTAGTCGGCTGTTTACCGGCCCCGGGCGCGCCCCTTTCGCGCCATTCGTCGAGCGTCAGGGCCGCGTTTACGAGACCGATGTGCGTGAACGCCTGCGGGAAGTTCCCGAGGGCCGCGCCGCTGTCTGGGTCTATCTCCTCGGCGAAGAGGCCCACGTCGTTCGCGTAAGAGAGGAGCCGCTCGAAGGTCCGGGTGGCCGCCCCGACGTTGCCGCCGCGGGCCAGGCATTCCACCGCCCAGAAGCTGCAGATGCCGAAGGCGCCCTCGCCGGGCGGGAGCCCGTCGTCGGTCCCCGTCTCGTAGCGGTAGACGAGGCCGTCGCGGGCGAGTCTCTCGTGGATCCGAGCGCAGGTGGAGCGCATCCGCGGGTGCGTGCCCTCGACGTAGCCGTAGAGCGGCAGGGTGAGGAGGCTCGCGTCCATCTCGTCGCCGTCGAAGGTGCGCGTGTAGCTGCCTATCCGCTCGTTGTACCCGCGCGCCTCGACCTCCGCGCGTATTTCGTCCCTGTTGGCGCGGAACAGCTCGACCGGAACCCTCAGGCGTCCGGCCTCGTGCATCTTGATGAGCCTATCGAGCGCTACCCAGCAGAGCGCCTTCGAGTGGGTGTGGTGGAAGCGGCCGGAGCGCCCTTCCCATATCCCCTCGTCCGGCTCGCGCCAGCGCCTGCACACCGTACGGCCGAGGCCGCTGAGCATCCGATTCGTGTCGCGGTCGAGGCGGCCGCCGCAATCCACGAACCGCGCGGCGGCGTCGACGACCTCCCCGTAGACGTCGAGCTGGAGCTGACCGTAGGCGTCGTTGCCGACGCGCACCGGGCGGGAGCCGGCGTAGCCTTCCAGGTGCGGCAGCTCCCGCTCAGGTAACCTGGCTTCCCCGAACACGTTGTAGAGAATCTGGAGTTCGGGCCAGGTGAGGCGCGTGGCGTGAAGCATCCAGCCGTGGAAGGCCTCTGCCTCCTCACCGTAGCCTAAAGTAGAGAGCGCGCGCAGCGTGGACGACGCGTCGCGCAGCCAGCAGTAGCGGTAGTCCCAGTTCCGGACGCCGCCTAGGGCCTCGGGCAGCGAGGTGGTAGGCGCCGCGACGATGGCGCCGGATGGGGCGTAGATCATGAGCTTCAGCGCCAGGGCGCTGCGCACGACCGCCTCGCGATAGGGACCCGCATAGGCGCACCGGTTCGCCCACTCCCTCCACCAGCGGGCCGTCCGCTCAAGCCTTCCGCGGGCGGCTTCCCCCAGGACCGGGATCACCGCCGGCGCCTCCTTGCTGTACGTGAGGGAGAGGTACTTGCGCTCCCCGGCCCGAAGTCGCACAACTCCTCGGGCGCTCCGACCGCCGCCGGTCAACCCTAATGGCAGTTCGCTGCGGAGTACGAGCGCCGCTCCCTTAGCTTCACATCGCAGACCCTGCTTCCCTCGCTGCTCGAGTGCCGGACGAACGCGACCGTAGTCGGGGCGGGGCTCGTAGAGGACCTCTATTTCGACCTCGCCGGTGAGCCCTTCCACCTCGCGCAGGATCTCCTGCTCGGGAGCGAGGGATGCCCGCTTCTCTTCTTCGGAAGCGACCGGCATGAGATCGCGCAGCGCCAGCGTGCCGGTCGGGCAACGGAAGACGGTCTCGAGCACGTTGGTCTCCGGGAGGTAGCGCCGCCCGGTACCGAACTCCCCGGTGGGCCGGATGCGGAAGCGCCCGCCCGACCCCGCGTCGAGCAGCGCGGCGAAAACGGAAGGGCCGTCGAAACGGGGCAAGCAGAGCCAATCCAGCGAGCCCTCCCCGGAAACCAGCCCCGCGCCCCGGCAATCACCGATGAGGGCGTAATCGCCGATGGGCGGGTAACGCGCGGCTCTGGTCAAGCGGGCGGACGACCCGTCAGGACTCATCGTGTTCCGGGTCGAGCTTCGTCGTTCTCACCGTCACCGCCCGGCCGACTGACCTTGCACCTCCCGGGCTCGGAGCTCCGACACCTTCGTCTGCTGCCCGCTCTAAGGATCGCGCGGTACGGCCGTTCCGTAGCCCGCACCGCTCCCAGCCGCTTGTCTCCCACCGACCATACACTCCTATCCTGAACATAACACCTCCCCGGCAATAAATCAAATATCTACTTGATTTATTTCAGCTCTGGGGGCTTACCGCAGGCGCTTAGAACGCGCCCAGGATACCGTCGTAGAGACACGAGGTGGGCCAGGATCACCGAAAGCGGCGTGCGCCGGCCGTAGTTCAGGGCCATGAAGCCGGGAGGCGCGCCGGGCCGAGTACCACGACGCTATCGAGCTCCTCGAGCTCTCTACACCTCTCGTGGCAGTCCTCGCGTTCTCCGGCGAGGACGTGAGCGGCCAAAGCCGGGAAGCCGCTGGTAACGGTCCAAACGTGCAGGTCATGGACCTTCTCGACGCCCTCCACGCCCACCATACCCCTGCCGACTTCGCCCACATCTAGGCCGCGCGGGGCCTGCTCCAGCAGGATGTTCGTCGAGTCCCTGAGAAGCTTCCAGGAACTGCCGAGGACGAGGAAGGCGATGACGACGCTGATGAGCGGGTCGGCCGGGTACCAGCCGGTCAGCAAGGATGACAACAGCGGCGGCGATCACGCCGACGGAACCGGCGAGGTCGGCCAGGATGCGCCTCAAAGCGCCTTGGAGGTTGAAGCTCTCGCCCTCCGAGCGGGAGAGGAGAAGCGAGCGCGGCGGCCACGTTGACGATGAGCCCCATCACGGCCACCGCCATCATCCAGCCGCCCGGGACTCGGGCGGGTCCTGGAAGCGGCGGTAGGCCTCGTGAAGGAGGTTCGTGAATAAGGGCAAGAAGAAGGGCTAGGCCGGGAAAAAGGCGTTGTAGGTAGGAGGGTTTTCCATTAAGGGAGATCGGTCGCCATTCTCACCGTACCAGAATCGCCGCGTTTATTAAAGAAACCAAATAATTATTTGACTGACTAAGGATGGCAGTGCATCATGAGCTTGGTGGCATCGGTCGTGCACCAAAAAGGAGGAGAGGAAGAAGGACATGCCAGAAACGCTCATGCAGCGCATCGTCGACGCCCTGCCCTTCCTGGACAAGGTCGCCGAAGGT
>JADDPV010000040.1 GCA_016781705.1 Rubrobacter sp. | reverse complement strand
GCTCGCGCTTGACACCCCCGTCGCTCTCTGGTAGCTTTGCCCCGACATACCGACCTTTAACGGCGTCCCGCGAGGCGCGAAGGGGGTTACAGATCTTGGGCCGATCAGGCATCCACGAGCACGCGCGGACGAAGACGCGGGTGCTCACCGCCGACGACGTGAACCGTTCACTCAGGCGCATCTCCCACGAAATTCTGGAAAAGAACGCCGCCGCGCTCGACGAGTTGGCGCTGGTCGGCGTCCTGACCCGCGGTGTGCCGCTTGCGCACAGGATCGCGGAGAACATCGAGCGTTTCGAGGGCCTCGACGTGCCGGTGGGGTCGCTGGACATCACGCTGCACCGCGACGACCGGGCACCCGAGGAGGACGAGGAGCCGGAGCTTCGGGGCAGCCGCGTCCCGTTCGACGTCGCCAGGAAGACGGTAGTCCTGGTGGACGACGTGCTCTATACCGGGCGGACGGCGCGGGCGGCGATGGACGCGCTGCTGGAGATGGGCCGTCCGGCGGCGATAAGGCTCGCGATACTGGTGGACCGCGGGCACCGCGAGTTGCCCATCCGCGCCGACTACGTCGGCAAGAACGTACCGACCAGCCGCGCCGAGACCGTACGCGTCAGGCTCGCCGAGACCGACGGAGAGGACGGGGTAATCACCCTTGCGCGCTAGAGACTTCATCGGCACACAGGACGTGACCAGGGAGGACCTCCGAACCGTCCTCGATCTCGCCCAGGACTTCGCGAAGGGACGGCTCGGCGGCCCCACTGACGGCGCGCTCTCCGGCAAGACCGTGTGCCTGGCCTTCTTCGAGGCCTCGACACGCACGGCGGTCTCCTTCGAGCTCGCCGCCCGGCGCGCTGGCGCGCACGTAATCTCCATCTCCGAGAAGGGCTCGGCTATACAGAAGGGCGAGTCGCTCGTGGACACCGTCGTCACCCTCGACGCCCTGGAGGCGGACGCGATCGTCATACGGCATCCCGCCGCCGGGGCCGCCCGCCTCGCCGCCCGTCACACCGGGGCGGCCCTCGTCAACGCCGGCGACGGCCGCGGCCAGCACCCGACCCAGGCCCTCCTCGACGTGTACGCCCTGTCCGAAGCTCTTGGCGGCTTGGATGAGCTCGACGGGCGACGGGTCGCCGTCGTCGGAGACGTGCTGCACAGCCGGGTGGCGCGCAGCGTGATCCCCACCTTCCAGGCCGCCGGGATGGAGGTCGCCCTCGTCGCCCCCCGAACCCTTCTGCCCCTCGAAGCACACGCCTGGAACCTCCCGGTGATCTCTTCGGTGGACGACGCGCTCGATTGGGGCGCCGACGTCCTCTACGCGCTCCGGCTCCAGAAGGAGCGCATGACCGAAGGCTCCCCGCGCGTCCCCTCCGTCGCCGAGTACGCCCGCTACTACGGCGTGGCGCGTCGGCACCTCGCGACGGGCACGCTCCTCATGCACCCGGGTCCCGTCAACCGGGGCGTCGAGGTCTCCGGTGACGTCGTCTTCGACCACTCTTCCCTGATCCCCACCCAGGTCGCGAGCGGCGTCGCCGTGCGAGGGGCGGTCCTCGCCCTCGCCACCGGCGCCGTCGGGATGGAGATCGCCGCGTGAGGGAGGCTTCGAGGGAGCTCATCATCCGGGGCGCCCACGTCCTCGATCCGCTCTCCGGCCTCGACGAGGTGACGGACGTGCGCCTCGCCGCCGGCCGCGTCGCCGAGGTCGGCGCGGGCCTGCGCGGCGCGCGGCGCCTGGACGCCGACGGCCTCCACCTCTTCCCCGGCTTCGTGGACGTGCACGCCCACTGGCGCACCCCGGGTCGCGAGGACGAGGAGACCATCGAGACCGGCTCGGCCGCCGCGGCCGCCGGCGGGTTTACCTCCGTCGTGATGATGCCGAACACCGACCCGATAGTGGACAAACCCGTGATCGTCTCCGGCCTCGTCCGGCGCATCGAGAACGAGTCGCGGGTGCGCGCCCACGTCTCGGTGGCGCTTCACGAGGGGCTGCGAGGCGAGCGTCTCACGGAGATGCGCCTATTGAAAGAGGCCGGGGCGTTCTGCGTCTCAGATGATGGGTTGGGGACGCAGTCCGCGGGCGTGCTACGCAACGGCATGCTCTACGCGAAGACGGCGGGGCTGCCCGTGATCCTGCACTGCGAGGACCACACCCTGGCGACCGGCGCGGTCCACGACGGCGTGCCCGCCGCCCTCGCCGGGATACCGGGCTCCCCTGCCAGCGCCGAAGACGCCGCGACGGCGACGGCGCTCGTCCTCGCCACCGAGACCGGGGCGAAGGTTCACATCACACACGTCTCCACCGCCCTCTCGGCCGGGCTCGTCGGCTACTTCAAGGACCGGGCCGACGTGACCGCCGACACCACCCCGCACCATCTCACCCTCACGGACGAGCTGGTCGGCACGCTCGACGGGATGTACCGGGTCAACCCGCCGCTGCGGCCGGAGAAGCACAGGCGAGACGTTGGAGAGGCGCTTCGAGGTGGTATCCTCGATTTCGTGGCCACCGACCACGCGCCGCACAGCTTGTCGGAGAAGGACCTCCCGCTGGAGGAGGCGGCGCCGGGTTTTTTGGGTCACGAGACGGCCTTCGCGGCGATCCACACCGAGCTGGTGCTGAAGGACAAGCTGTCGCTCTCACGCCTCATCGAGGCGATGGCGTCGGCGCCGGGGCGCTGGATCGGGGGGGCGGGCACTCTAGGCGTCGGGGCACCGGCGGACCTGGCGCTCGTGGACCTCTCCGAGGAGTGGACGGTGCGGCCGGAAGAGATGGTGAGCCGTTCTCGGAACAGCCCGTATTTGGGGCAGAAACTCCGGGGACGCCTCGTCGGGACGGTGGTCGGCGGAGAGCTTGTATACGACCGGATTGGAGAGAGGGTTGGAGAGCGGGTTTAAGGGTGGACGCAGCCGGGCGCTGATCGTCCTGGAGGATGGGGCGAGCTTCCCAGGCTGGACGTTCGCGGGCGAGGGTGAGGTCGCGGGCGAAGTGGTCTTCACGACCAGCATGGTCGGTTACCAGGAGACGCTCACCGACCCGTCTTACCGCGGGCAGATCCTGCTCTTCACCTACCCCCTGATCGGGAACTACGGCGTCATCCCCGGCGATGACGAGTCGGCGACGGTGCAGGCCGCCGCCGTCCTCGTGCGCGAGTACACCTCGTACCCGAGTAACTGGGCCAGCGAACGCTCCCTCGCCGACCTCCTGAACGAGTCCGGGGTCATGGGCATAGAAGGGATAGATACACGAGCCCTCACCCGTCACTTGAGGGACAAAGGAGCGATGCGCGGCGTCGTCTCGACCGTCGAGCACAACGTAAGCGTTCTGCGCGAGAAGGCCAACACCCACCCGACCATGATCGGTCTCGACCTGGCCTCGACGAGCACGCAACTGACCGAACCCACACTCCTCCCCGCGTTTGGGGAGGAGTTGTGTACGGTCGTCGCGCTGGACTACGGGGTGAAGGGTTCCATCTACAAGGAGCTGAGGAGCCGCGGCGCCTCGGTGCTGGCGACGCCTGGCTCGGCGAGCGCCGAGGAGATCCTGGCGCAAGGTGCGGACGGCGTGTTCCTCTCCAACGGCCCCGGCGACCCAGCGGCGCTGGAGAGCGCCGTCTCGACGTTGCGCGGGGTGCTCGGGGAGACGCCGGTGTTCGGGATCTGCCTGGGGCACCAGCTGCTCGGCCTCGCCCTCGGCTGCGAGACGTACAAGATGCCCTTCGGCCACCACGGCGCCAACCACCCGGTCAGGAACCTGACGACGGGTCGGATAGAGATCACCTCCCAAAACCACGGCTTCTCCGTACGGGAGGAGACCATGCCCGAAGGCGTGGAGCTGACCCACCGCAACCTCTACGATGGCACGGTCGAGGGCTTGGGGAGCAAATCTCTGAACGCCTGGAGCGTGCAATACCACCCCGAATCGAGTCCGGGACCGCGCGACTCTGGCTACCTCTTCGACGGGTTCGTCGAGAGTGTCTCCGGCTCGGTCGAGGTCAAGTAAAGCTTTGCCGCGCCGCGAGGACATCGAGAGCATCCTGATCATCGGCTCCGGGCCGATCGTGATCGGACAAGCCGCCGAGTTCGACTACTCTGGCACGCAGGCGTGCCGCGCCCTCCGAGACGAGGGCTACCGCGTGGTCCTCGTGAACTCCAACCCGGCCACCATCATGACAGACCCCGAGGTTGCCGACGCCACCTACGTCGAACCTCTGACCGCCGAGACCCTCGCCGAGATAATCCGTCGCGAACGCCCCGAGGCCCTCCTGCCAACTTTGGGCGGCCAGACCGCCCTGAACCTGGCTATCGAGCTGCACGAGAACGGCATCCTGGACGAGATGGGCGTCGAACTCCTCGGGGCCTCCGTCGGCTCCATCCATAAAGCCGAGGACCGCCTCCTCTTCCGCGAGGCGATGGAGCGCATCGGCCTGAAGGTCCCCGAGAGCCGCGTAGCGAGGCGCGTCGAGGAGGCCGTCGAGCTCGCCGAGGCGATAGGCTACCCTCTCATCGTCCGCCCGAGCTTCACTTTAGGCGGCAAGGGCGGCGCGACCGCCCGCGACGAAAGGGAGCTCCGGCAATCCGTAGCCGACGGCCTCGATGCCAGCCCGGTGCGCAGCGTCCTCGTCGAGCGCAGCGTCATCGGCTGGAAGGAGTTCGAGCTCGAGGTCATGCGAGACCTAGCCGACAACGTCGTCGTCGTCTGCTCCATCGAGAACGTGGACCCCATGGGCGTTCACACCGGGGACTCCATAACCGTCGCCCCCGCCCAGACCCTCTCCGACCGCCAGTACCAGACCCTCCGCAACGCATCTTTACGCATAATACGCGAGATCGGGGTGAGCACGGGGGGGTCGAACATACAGTTCGCGGTGGACCCGGAGGGGGATGACTTTTACGTGATCGAGATGAACCCGCGGGTGAGCCGGTCGAGCGCGTTGGCAAGCAAGGCCACGGGGTTCCCGATCGCCAAGATAGCGGCCAAGCTCGCGGTCGGGTACACGCTCGACGAGATCCCCAACGACATCACCCGCGCCACCCCGGCCTCCTTCGAGCCGGCGTTGGATTACGTCGTCACCAAGATCCCACGCTTCGCCTTCGAGAAGTTCCCCGGCACGATGCCGCGCCTCTCGACGACGATGCACTCCGTCGGCGAGGTCATGGCCATAGGCCGAACGTTTACGGAGAGCCTCTTGAAGGCTATAGCTTCGTTAGAGGTAGAGACGCAGGACATGGGGATCGGGGACCTCGACGAGCCGAACCCGTACAGGATCTTCTCCGTCTTCGACGCCCTGCGCGCGGGGACTACCGTGCAGGAGATCTCACGCCGCACCGCCATAGACCCGTTCTTCGTCGCCTCGATGGCGCGCATCGTCGCCACCGAGGGCTCGGTTTCGGAGACGCTCTCGGCCGAGGAGTTGTTTGAGCTCAAGAGGATCGGGCTCCCCGACGAGTCTATAGCCGCCTCCTCCGGCGCCTTGACCGGAGTTATACGGGGCGTGCGCGGCGCTCTGGGCGTCCGCCCGACCTACAAGTCGGTGGACACCTGCGCCGGCGAGTTCCCGGCCCGAACGCCCTACTACTACTCGACCTACGAGACCGAGGACGAGGTGGTGCGCGGCGAGAATCCGTCGGTCGTAGTCTTGGGTAGCGGCCCCAACCGCATCGGGCAGGGCATCGAGTTCGACTACGCCTGCGTCCATGCCAGCTACGCGCTAAGGGAGGCCGGCTACGACGCGGTGATGGTCAACTCCAACCCCGAGACCGTCTCGACGGACTACGATACCTCGACGCGCCTGTACTTCGAGCCTCTCTCCGCCGAACACGTCCTGGAAGTCGTGAGGCGCGAGAGGCCCGTGGGGGTCGTGTTACAGTTCGGCGGCCAGAGCCCGCTCAAGCTCGCCCGCGAGCTGGAGAAGAACGGTGCGAGGATCCTGGGTACCTCCCCCGACGCGATAGACCTCGCCGAGGACCGCGCGCGCTTCGGCCGGCTCCTCACTGATCTGGGGATACCGCACCCGAAGTTCGGGACCGCGAGGAGCGCGGAGGAGGCACGCCGGGTGGCGCGTGGGCTCGGTTACCCGGTCGTGGTGCGGCCGTCCTACGTGCTGGGAGGGCGGCGGATGGAGATCGTGTACGGCGACGAGGACCTCGACCTGTACCTCGAGACCAGCGTCAGCGCGGACCCGGAGCACCCGATCCTCATAGACGAGTTCATGGAGGACCACGTCGAGGTGGACGTGGACGCGGTCTCGGACGGGGAGGACGTGTACGTCGGCGGGGTGATGGAGCACGTCGAGGAGGCGGGGGTCCACTCCGGGGACTCCAGTTGCGTGGTCCCCCCGATCACGCTGCACACGGCGCTGGTCGAGCGGATAGAGGACTACACGCGCCGGTTGGCGCTCGCGGTCGGCGTGGTGGGCTTGATGAACGTGCAGTTCGTGGTGCGCGGCGAGAGCGTGATGGTGATAGAGTGCAACCCGCGCGCCTCGCGCACCGTCCCGTTCGTGAGCAAGGCGACGGGCGTGCCGCTGGCGAAGGTGGCGACGCGCGTGCTCCTGGGCGAGAAGATAAGTGATATGGACCTCCCGCCAGCGGGGTCCCGTTCCAAAGGTCGTTTCAGCGTCAAGGCGCCGGTGTTCCCCTTCGACAGGTTCGCCGGGGCGGACCCGTTGCTCGGGCCGGAGATGCGCTCGACGGGGGAGGCGATGGGGATAGACCGCTCTTTCGGCGGGGCGTTCGCCAAGGCGCTCACGGCCGCCGGGCAGACGTTGCCGGTTTCGGGGCGGGTGTACGTCTCGGTCGCTAACCGCGACAAGCGGTCGGTTGTGTTGATCGCGCGGGCTTTCGCGGACCTGGGGTTCGAGATCGCCGGGAGTGAGGGGACGGCGGAGGTGTTGAAGAATAACGGGCTCTCCGCGGTCGTGGTGCCCAAAATCGGGGAGAACGGCGAGGACGTGTTGGGGCTCATCGAGCGCGGCGAGGTGGACCTGATCGTGAACACGCCTTGGGGGCGGGGGGCGAGGACGGACGGGTACAGGATCCGGCGCGCTGCCCTCGCACACGGCACACCATGCATTACCACTCTGGCGGCAGCGGCAGCGGCCGTGCAGGGGATAGAATCCAGGATACGGGGTGGCCTCCAGAACGTGAATTCCCTGCAGGGCCTCTACGCCACGAAAGCGTAGCTGGGTCTTAGCCGTGAAGCTCCACCGGACCGAGGCGCTGAGCCGGGAACGCTTCGGCGACCACGTCCGCCTCCGCTACCGCTGGGACGCCCCTTCCATAGAGCCCGGTCGGTTCATCGTGGCCCGCGCCGGAGACCTCTCCGCGGGCCTCGCCCCCTTCCTCCCACGCCCCTTCTTCGTCCACGACTTCGCGGACGGCGTCGCGTCGCTCCTCTTCGAGGTTCGCGGCGCGGGGACTGCGGCGCTCGCTGACTGGGGCGCTGACGTAAACGTGAGCGAGCCACTCGGACGAGGGTTCGACCTAGGCGGGATCGGGGACGGCCCCGTCGCCCTCATCGGCGGCGACGTGTGGGTTGCGCCGCTCAAGCTCCTAGCCCGCCGGCTGGCGCTACTGGGCGTCTCCCACGATGTCTACCTCGAGCTCCCGGCGACCGCTTCCGAAACCTACGTGGATCTCCTCCATAGGGCCTACCCTTCCGCAACGCTGGCGCCGACGGACGGCGGTCCCGAGGCGCCGCGGACTGTTTTGGAACGTGTCGGTGACCTTACCCGTTACCGCGCGGTCTTCGCGAGCGGCCCCTCGGAGATGCTGGCGGTACTGAGCGAGGCTTGCGCGGGCAGGATAGCCGCGCAACTCGCGCTGCGCGAGCGGATGGCGTGCGCCGACGGCTCCTGCTTCGGGTGCGCCGTGGCGATGGCCGATGGTAGTTATGCCAGGGCATGCGTCGAGGGACCGGTCTTCGCGGCCGAGGAATTGGCGCGACCGTCGGGAGGGGTGACCATCGCGGGGGCGTTGCCTTGACCGGTGTCCCGGTCTTCGCCGCGGTCCTGGCGCTCTTCCTGGTCCTCGGCGTCTTCGAGACTTTTTCTCCGCGCAAGATGGACACCCTTGTGTCAAGGGTGTCCATCTTGCGCGGCGCGAGCGAGCGGTTCCGGGTGCGTGGGATCCGGCTGAATGGGCTCCTCTTGCTGGGCTTGTGCGTGCTTATGTTCTTCTTCGCCTTGCTGGGGCGTCTTTGAATCCCGTCGACAGCGCGCGGGCGCTCGCCGTCGAGCTGTGCGGCATACCGCTTGGGACCCCCCTGATACCGGCCGCCGGCACCCTCGGCAAAGAGGCACTCGACGGCGTGAAGGGCATCTATGGCGCTATCCTCCCCAAGACCGTTACCCCGGAGCCGCGAGCCGGCAACCCGCCGCCGCGTGTCGCCGAAGTCCCGGCGGGGATGGTCAACTCCATCGGTCTCCAGAACCCGGGCCTCGACCGCTTCCTCGATGACCTCGACGCTTACGACGTGGGGCTACCCATCTTCGTCTCGGTCGCGGCAGACACCGTCGCGCAATTCGCCGCGGCGTGCGAGCGCCTCTCCGCCGACCCCCGCGTCGCCGCTGTCGAGCTGAACCTGTCTTGCCCCAACGTCGAGCACGGGGGCCTGCAGTTCTGCGCCGGTCCCGGGACCGTCGGGGGGGTCGTGGGCGTCTGCAGGGCGGCGCTCCGGGGCAAACCACTCCTCGTCAAGCTGACCGTCGAGGACGCGGTGGCGAACGCCATCGCCGCCGAGGGGGCCGGGGCGGACGCCGTGACGCTCGTCAACACCGTGCCCGCGCTCGTCGTGGACGCGCGCGAGCGGCGCGTCTTTTTGCGCGGTGGTCTCTCGGGACCGGCGATAAAACCCGTGGCCTTGCGCGCGGTGTACGAGGCGTCGCGGGCGCTCGGCGTGCCGGTCGTCGGTTGCGGCGGGGTGGCGAGTGGGACGGACGTGGCGGAGTTCATGCTCGCGGGGGCGACGGCCGTGCAGGTCGGGTCGGGCAGGTTCGCGCGCGATGCCTCGGAGATACTCGGGGAGTTCGCGGGTTATCTGTCGGCCGAGGGCCTGCAAGCGCGGGAGCTCACGGGACTCTTGGGCCGAAATTAGGGCCTCCCGGTGGTATACTTTCGCCTCGATGTTGAGGCGCGCGCCGGACAGGACATCGCAGGAGCGGCTGAGCGCCCTCGAAGAGGCGAACAGAATACGGTTCGCCCGGGCCGACGCCAAGCGCGGGCTCAAGAGCGGCGAGGTCTCCCTCTACGACCTGCTCATGGATCCCGGAGAGGAGATCAGGGGCGCGAAAGTTGAGGAGATGCTGCTCGCCGTGCGCGGCATGGGACGCGTAAAGGTGACCCGAATACTGCGCGAGGCGGGCGTCAGTCGCTCGAAAACGCTCGTCGGGCTCACGCACGGCCAGCGGGACCGTTTGATCAGGGCGCTCGGTTGCGACGAGGAAGCCTGATCGTGGTCTCCGGCCCTTCGGGGGCCGGCAAGTCTACCCTGATCCGGCAAGCTTTGGCCGCCGTCCCGGGGCTGGCCTACTCGGTCTCCGCGACCACGAGGAGGCCTCGCAAGGGCGAGGTAGACGGCCATGACTACCTGTTCCTCTCGCGCGAGGAGTTCGAGCGTTGGATCGAGGAGGGCCGCTTCCTGGAATGGGCCGAGTACTCGGGCAACCTCTACGGAACGCCCGCCGAGAAGGTCGAAGAGTTCCTGCGCGAGGGGCGCTCGGTCATCCTGGAGATAGAGCTCCGGGGCGCGAGGATGGTTCGCGAGAAGCGTCCCGACGCGAAGATGATCTTCGTGCGCGCACCCAGCCTTGAGGAGACGCGAAAACGCCTCGTGGGCCGGGCGACGGAGGATTCGGAGGCCCTGGAGAGGCGCATGACGACCGCGCTCTCGGAGGTCGCGGCGCGTGACGAGTTCGACTACGAGGTCGTCAATGCCGGGCGCGAGCAGGCCCGCGAGGACATGTTGAATACGATCCTAGGGATAGTAGGAGGCGAAGCAGATGCTGAACGAGCTTAAGCTGGACGAGCTTCTGGAGAAAAAGGTGGACTCCCGCTACGGGCTCGTCCTCGCGGGCGCCCGCCGCGCCCGCCAGATCAACGAATACACCGCTACTTTGGGCCTAAACGACTCCCTGGGGATACCGGGACCGCAGGTCCACACCCGCTCCCAGCATCCCTTGAGCATAGCCTTCGAGGAGCTCAGGCAGGGCAAACTGGAGGTCGGCTTCAGGCAGCCCCCCGAGGAGGCCGACGAGCAGGGGACCGACGCCGCTCCCGCCGCGGCCGGTGACGACTTCATCAACGATTCCCCGGGGACCGGTCCCACCTCCGGCGGTGACGGAGACTCGGACGCGACCGGCGTAGCCGATAGCGGGGGCGCGGCCTAGCCGGGGTATCAAGAGAACTGGACTCGATCCTCCTCTCCGTTGGCCCCGGTCCGGGCGCTCTGAAGGCCCCGGACGTGGCCCGCGAGCTTTCCGAAGCCGGGCACGCGATCGAGGTCGTGCTGGAACCCCGTGTGACGAGCTTCGTTGGCCCCGCAGCTTTCGGGGGACGTGTGGTGAAGGAGCCCTCCGAACGACCGCGGGCACTCGTCTTCTCCCCGGCAAGCTCTGGGACCCTAGCCCGGCTCGCCCGCGGCCTCGGTGGGAGCCCGGCGTCCGAGCTGTACGCTGCGGGAGCGGGGCCGACGGTTGTCGTTCCCGAACTCGACGTCGCCACCGGCGAGCATCCGGCCGTGCGCGAGAACGTCGCGCTCCTGCGGTCGGACGGTTGTCGCGTCCTGGAGGGGGAGGGCGGGGGCATGGCCTCACCCGAGGGGATCGCGGGCGAGATCCTCAACGCGTTGGGGGGGGTGCTCTCTGGCGTCAGGATGCTAGTCACTGCCGGGGGGACACGGGAGCCCATAGACCGCGTCCGCGTCGTGAGCAACCGCTCCTCGGGGAAGATGGGGCGTGCCGTCGCCCGCGAGGCGTGGCGCCGGGGGGCGGAGGTGACGGTCGTGGCGGCCAACATCGAGACGAAGGAGCCGGGCGTCGGGTGGGTTGACGTTGAGACGTACGCCGAGCTGGAGGAGGCGACGTTGCGGCTCGCCGGGGGGGTCGACGCGCTCGTCATGGCTGCTGCCGTTTCGGACTTCACCCCCGAGACCGTCGAGGAGGGCAAGATCCGGCGCGGCGGCAAGAAGGAGCTCGACCTCAAGCTCGTCGCCACCGGCGACATCCTCAAGGCCGTGCGGGAGAAGAACGCCGACCTCTTTGTGGTAGGATTCGCCGCGACCCACGGGGACCCCGTGTCCGACGCCCGCGAGAAGCTGGCGTCCAAAGGCGCGAACCTCATGGTCGGCAACGACGTCTCGCTCTCGGGGTCGGGGTTTGGCTCGGACGAGAACGAGGTGCATATCGTGGGCGGAGGCGGGGAGCGACACGTACCCCGCGCCTCCAAGGAGGAGGTGGCCCGCGCGATCCTGGACGAGTTGGCCAACGAGATCGGCGAGAAGGGGCGGGGGTAACAACATGGCGGGAAGGGCGATTCCGAGGGCGGATGTCGGCGGCGGGCAGGACGAGGAAGTTGCGACAACACACCTGTTCACGTCCGAGTCGGTCACCGAGGGTCACCCGGACAAGATAGCCGACCAGATCTCCGACGCTATCCTCGACGCGGCGCTCGAGAAGGATCCCGCGAGCCGGGTGGCCTGCGAGACGCTCGTGACCACGGGCCTCGTAGTGGTGGCTGGTGAGATCACCACCGAGACCTACGTGGACATCCCGACCATCGTGCGCGAGAGGGTCTCGGAAATCGGCTACACCCGCGCCAAGTTCGGCTTCGACGCTGAGACTTGCGGCGTGATCGTCTCGATAGACCCGCAGTCTGCAGATATAGCCCAGGGCGTGGACAAGGCCCTGGAGGCGCGCGAGGAGTCCGAGATCTCCGAGGAAGAGATCGAAGAAATAGGCGCCGGCGACCAGGGGATGATGTTCGGTTTCGCTTGCGAGGAGACGGACGAGCTGATGCCGCTCCCCATCACGCTCGCCCACGCTCTAACGCGCCGGCTCTCCGAGGTGAGAAGGTCGGGCGAACTGCCTTACTTGAGGCCCGATGGCAAGAGCCAGGTCACGGTCCGCTACGAGGGCAGCCGCCCCGTAGCCGTCGATAAGGTGCTCGTCTCCGCCCAGCACCAGGACGGCGTCCAGGGGCGCATGAAGGGCGACCTCCTCGACGCCGTCATAGAGCCCATCATGCCCGAGGGCCTCTTCGACCGCCATTCCACGGACGTCCTGGTGAACCCCACGGGGCGCTTCGTGACCGGTGGGCCCCAGGGAGACACGGGGCTGACGGGGCGCAAGATCATCGTGGACACCTACGGCGGGGCCGTGCCGCACGGCGGCGGCGCGTTCTCGGGCAAGGATCCGACGAAGGTCGACCGCTCGGGCTCCTACGCCGCCCGGTGGGTCGCCAAGAACGTCGTCGCGGCGGGCCTCGCGGAGCGGTGCATGATACAGGTCGCATACGCCATCGGCGTCGCCAAGCCCGTGAGCGTGATGGTCGAGACGTTCGGCACCGAGAGGGTGGACCAGACGACGCTGAACTCGCTCGTCGAGGAGCACTTCGACCTGAGGCCCGGCGCGATCATCCGCGACCTCGACCTCAGGCGCCCGATCTATGCTGCGACCGCCGCTTACGGTCACTTCGGCCGTCGCGAGCCGGGCTTCAGCTGGGAGGACACCTCGCGCGCGGACGACCTGCGGCGCGCTGCGGGCCTGTAGTCGTAAGAGGCCCGTAGCGCAATTGCCCAACCCCACAACCGGATCCTCCCAACAACCCCCGAGGACGCGCCGGAGCGCCGTCAGGGTCGTGCGGGTCGCCCTGCTCATCCGCTCTCACACGCTGCCGCTCCTCAGCTATCGCGTCCCGAATCGCCTCGCCGGCGGGGTCCGGGTCGGGACGACGGTCGTTGCTCCCCTCTCCGGCTACGGGCGCCTCGGCGTGGTCGTAGGCTTCGAGCGCGAGGGGGATCGGGAGCTCAAGGAGTTGCGAACCGTTGCGTCGGACCTGAACCTGCCCGCGACCCTCGTAAGGCTCTGCGCCAGGGTCGCCGCCGCCTCGGCCCTCCCGCTGCAAACCGTTCTCCGCGCGGCGCTCCCGCCGGGGATCAGCGCCGCCGCCTGCGAGGTGATCCGTCCTGCTCCTGGCTGGCCGTGGAAGAGGGGCGAGGTCTTGGGCCGCGCCGAGCTACGCCGCACGTTGGGCGCCGCCGGCCTGAAAACCGCCGAGGAGGAGATGCGCGTCATCCTCACCCCGAGACGCGCGCCGCCCCGGACAGTCGAATGGGCCGTGCTCGAGGAGGGGGGTATAGGGTCCCGCCTCCCCCGACGGGCGCACCGGCAGCGGGCTTTGGCCGAGACCCTGGAGCGTCATGGCGGCGCTTGCCCGACCGCGTATCTGCTCGACGAGGCCGGCGCCGGCCGGGCTTCTCTGCGGCAACTCGTCCTCCGCGGGGCCATCCGGCTGGAGGGGAGACCCGAGACGGCCCCCGTCTCCTACACCCGGGGCTCGGGCGCCGACCTCGCCTCTTACCGGGACGGGGCCGGGCGCGCGCTCGAACGCGGAGGGGCATGGGTGTGGCGCACCCCGACCCCACAGGGGTCGGCGGTGGTAGCTGCGATCGCACGTGCTGCGGCGGCGCGTGGTGGGGGGACGCTGGTGCTCGCACCGGAGGTCGAGGCCGTCGAGCGGCTGGTCGGAGAGCTCCGGCGGCTGCTCCCCGCCGGCCTGACGGTCGCACCGTACCACGCCAAGCTCGGGCGTGGCCGCGACCTGTTGTACGAGGCGGCACGCCGCGGGGAAGTAGACGTGCTCGTGGGTACGCGCGCCGCCGCGCTCGTGCCGGTGGGGAGCTTGGGCGCTATCTGCGTGACCGACGAGCCCAACGAGGCGCACCGGGCGGACCCAGAAAGCCACGAGGGGGTACCGGTCCACGCCCGGGACTTGGTGATGGAGCGCGGAAGGATCGAGGACGTCCCCTTAGTCTTCCTCTCACCCACCCCTTCGCTGAAGTTGTACGCCCCCGAGAGCGGGGCATCCCGGTTACCTCCCCGCAAACCCGACTTTTGGCCGGCGATCCGCCTCGTGGACCAGCGGGGGACGGGTGCGGCGCTGAGCTCGACGCTCCTCGACGCCTGCCGCGAAACCTTGCGTGAAGAGGGTTGCGTGGGCGTCGTGGCGAACCGGCTGGGCCTGGCGACGCTCGTCTCTTGCAGGCGCTGCGGGCGCGTGCTCTCATGTCCGACCTGCGATCGCCCCTTCGCGCTCCACGATGGCCCGGAAGGAGGCTCCCTGGCATGCGGCACCTGCGGGCGGCGGGAGAGGGCGGCTCGCGAATGTCCGGCCTGCGGATCGGACAGGCTCGGGGCCGCGGGGCTCGCCGCCGGCGGGGTCCGGTCGACTTTGGCCGGCGCGTTGGACGTCGAGGTCGACCTGCTCACCGCTCGCGAGCGGGACGCCGCGGGCGCGCCAGTCGTCGTGGGCACTACTGGCCTCGTTCTCAAGAAAAGATGTGACCTGGTCGTGGTCCCGGACGCCGACGCCCTCCTGTTTGGCTCCGGGACGGTCGAGAGGGGGTTCGGGTTGCTCTACGGAGCGGCGGAGGCGAGCCGGAGCAGGCTCCTCGCGCAGACCCGCTCCCCGGAGCACCCGGTCCTGCGGGCCGCGCTGGCCGGCGACTACGAGGCTTTCGCCGCCGCGGAGCTGCCGCGGCGGCGCGCCCTCGGATACCCACCGCACGGGCACCTGGCGAAGATCACGTTGACCGGTCCCGAGAGGGCAGTGCGCCGTGCGGTAGAATCCGGGTTGCGCCCGGCCCTCGAACCTGGCATCGAGTTGACCGGCCCCTCGCCCGTGCCGGCCAACGGCGCGAACGTCAAGGCGAAGACCGGGGCGAATGCAGAAACAACGTCGTGGCGACTGCTCTTGAGGGCTCGCGGGCGGGAGTCCGTCGCGGCTGCCGCGGCGCTCGTTGCGAGGCGGGTGGCAGAGAGGTGCGGTGGGCTGCGGGTGCGCGTCGAGGTGGACCCCGAGGAGGTATAGAGTGGCGAACGAGATCCGGACTTTCGGAGACCCCGTCTTGAAGTCGCGGGCGACCCCGGTGAAAGATTTTGACGAATCCCTGAAGCGACTGTCCGAGGACATGTTCAGGATCATGCGTGAAAACGAGGGCGTGGGGTTGGCAGCGAACCAGATCGGCCGCCTCAAACGCATCTTCGTCGCCTCTTTGGACGACGAGGACTACGCGATCGTGAACCCGAAGCTCGAGGAGCGCTCCGAGGCGACCGAAAAGGACGTCGAGGGCTGCCTCTCGGTCCCCGGCATCGGGGTCGAGGTCGAGCGCCCGGCCGCCGTGACCGTGACGGGCCAGGACCCCGAGGGTAACCCAGTTCGAGTCGCCGCGGAGGGCCGGCTCGCCCGCATCTTCCAGCACGAGATCGACCACCTCGACGGAGTCCTGTTCTTGGACCGCACCGACCGCGGGTCGCGCAAGAGGGCGATGCGCGAGTGGCGCGAGCGCCTGCTGAACGAGAGCACCCCGGCGAGCGCCTAGAGAGCACCCGAGCCCGAGAGATAAAGCTCCCTCCATGAAGCTCGCCTTCGCCGGCACCCCCCAGTTCGCCGCCACGATCCTGCGCGGCCTCATCGCCTCCGAGCACGATGTTAGGCTCGTGATCTCACAACCCGACCGCCCACGCGGCCGGGGCCGCAAGCTCGTCAAACCTCCGGTGGTGGAGCTTGCCCTCGCGGCCAACCTCCCCCTGCGCCAGCCCGAACACATCGGCGAGGTCGCAGGCGAAATCTCCACGCACGACGCCCTCGTGGTTGCTGCATACGGCCAGATCCTGCGCCCCGACACCCTCTACGCCGCCCCCCACGGTGCCTACAATGTCCACGCTTCCCTCCTCCCTAAGTACCGCGGTGCCGCCCCCATCGAACGCGCTATCATGGACGGCGAAACACAGACCGGCGTCTCCCTCATGAAGATGGACGAGGGCCTCGACACCGGCCCCGTGGCCCTGCAACACGTAATCCCCATACCGCCCGACATGACCGGCGGTGAACTCACGAACACCCTCGCCAACCTCGGAGCTAAAGCTGTAGTAGAGGGTATGTATATGCTCGAGAAAAACTCTCTAACCCTCGTTGATCAGGATAGTGCAAACGCTACTTATGCTGCTAAACTAGAAGATAAGGATCGGTTGATAAGGTGGGGTGAGGGGGTTAGGAGGGTGCATGATCTGGTCCGCGCCCTTGCACCACATATAGGTGCCCGCACCTTCCACGTAAGTCAGGGCGGCCCCATCAAGATCCTTCGGTCCAGGGTTGTTGACGAGGAGACCTTCGAGGCGAAGCCGGGCACGATTTTGCCTGCAAAAGAAAAGATTTTGGTGAGCTGTGGGGATGGTGCTTTGGAGATTTTGGAGCTCCAGCTTCCTGGCTCGCGTGCTCTTTCGGCGCGGGACTTCCTGCGAGGAAACCGTTTGGAGGGCTCGTTCTCTTGTTGAGGGTGCACTACCTGTAGTAGATGCCTTTTCGGCGTCCGCAGTATGTAGGGACCGTCGCAAGCTGTTTGTGGTGATGCTAGAATGCCACGCATGGGTGCCGAGACGACTGCCGAGAGGAGAGCGAGATAGCAGAGCCAGAGACCTCCGCTGGCATACCTGAACCGGAAGTTCAAACTCAGGAGATCGACCTCGATGAGCCGATCAGGGTGGCTATCGTAGGGGCTGGCGGTTTCGGGCGTGTGGCTCTGGACGTTCTCGTTGCCGGCGGGTTCGGGGCGTGGGTGATCGGGTTCTACGATGACGCCCACGCGGCGCTACCAAGCGAGGTGCGGGGTTTCCCGGTGCTCGGCGACGTCGCGATGTTGAAGAGCATGTTGTCGGTCGAGGCGGTACACGTGGTCGTGGCGATCACGGACAACGGGGCGCGGTTGCGGGTGGCGAACTCCATCCGGGTTTTGGGCGCACGCTTTTTCACGGCGATTCACCCCGTGGCTTACGCTTCGGCCGAAGCGGTCGTTGGGGACGGGTCGGTCCTGTGCGCTGGGGCGGTCGTACACCCGGATGCGGCCTTGGGCAGTCACTGTTACGTGGGGCCTCGGGCGTTTGTGGACCGGGACGCCGTGGTCGGGGCCGGGGCCTGGGTGTCGGCGGGGGCGGTGGTCGGGCCGGGGGCGCGGGTCGGAGCTCGGGCGGTGCTGGGGCAGAATGCTAGCGTTGGGCGCAAGGCGGTCGTCGAGGGGGACGTGAAGGTGGCGGCGGTTTCGGTGGTGCCAGAGGGGGGGCGGGTGGGGTGATCCCGCTCGCCGTCGTGGCCGGGCTCTTCGGGCTCGTTATTGGGAGCTTCTTGAACGTGGTTATTCACCGGGTCCCCCTGGGGCAGTCTATAGCGTGGCCCAGCTCGCGGTGTCCGAACTGTGGCGCTCCCATCAAGAGCCTCGACAACGTCCCGCTGCTCTCGTACCTGGCGCTGCGGGGGAAGTGTCGGGAGTGCAAGGCGCGCATCTCGCCACGCTATCCGCTGGTCGAGGGCCTCACCGGGTTCCTCTTCGGGCTGGCGGCGTATGAGTTCGGGTTGTCCCTGGCGCTGGCTTCGGCGCTGGTTCTGGTGTCTGTGCTGGTCGCGCTCGCTGGGACGGACCTGGAGCACCGGTTGTTGCCGAATGCGATCGTGTTCCCCGCGACGCTCGCGGGGCTGGCGCTCGCGATCGCCATTGACCCGGCGCGCTGGTGGGTGTACGTCGTCTCAGCCGTCGGGGTGGCGGCGGGGCTGTTCGCGTTGGCCTTGGCGTACCCGCGCGGGATGGGGATGGGGGACGTGAAGATGGGCGGGATGCTGGGGGCTTTCCTGGGGCCCTACGCGGCGCTCGCGGTGTTCGTCGGGGCGCTGTTAGGGGGCCTGGTGGGGGGCGCCCTGATCGCGTCCGGGAAGATGGGTCGGAGGACCGCGATGCCGTTCGGGGTGTTCCTGTCGGTCGCGGGCGTTTTGGTCCTGTTCTTCGGGCAGGAGATGTGGGGTTGGTACCGCGGGTTGTTCGGGCTGGCGGCATGACGGCGTCGGCGGTGGCGGTGGCGGGGGAGGTGTAGGGCGGGGTGGGGAGGTTCAGGGCACCGGTCGTCGGGCTCGACATAGACCGCGGGGCGTTGAAGGCCGTGCAGATCTCGGGCGGGGCCAGCGGCTACACGCTCAACCACGTCGGCTACCGCAAGCTGCCTCCGGGTGCGATCTTGGAGGGCGAGGTAGCGGACCACGACCTGCTCGCCTCCGAGCTTAAGGAGCTCTGGTCCTCGCACTCGTTCAAGGGCAAGTCGGTGTACCTCGGGATCGCCAACCAGAAGGTCGTCGTGAGGCTACTGGACTTCCCGCGCATGAGCGAGGACGACCTCAAGGGCGCCATACAGTTCGAGGCCCAGGACCACATCCCCATGCCCATGGACGAGGCCATCCTGGACTACGTGGTGCTCGGCCCCCAGGGCGAGGCTTCCGACCTCGACCGCATCCTCATCGTCGCCGCCCAGAAGGACATGATCGGGCGCTACGCCTCCGCCGTCCGAGCCGCCGGCCTGCGTCCCCAGGGGATAGACGTCAAGGCGCTCTCGCTGGTGCGCTCGACGCTCCCCAGCGCCCTCTTCGACGACGAGAACGCCACGCTCCTGCTAGACGTAGCATCCGAGATCTCCAGCCTCGTCGTCACCCAGAACGGTAACCCGACCCTCACCCGGTTCGTCCCCGGCGGCTCGGGCTACCTCGCCCAGGCCGTCGCCGACGCCGCCGACCTGCCCGAGGAGGACGCTGAGCGCCAGCTCATGAACCCCAGGGTGAGGATTGGCTCTGAAGCCGAAGGAGGTGAAGGTCCCGGTGTGAACCTGGAGAAGGACGGCGAGGACGACGACTTCGACCCGGCGTTGATGTATGACGTTAGGCGGGGGCTGGAGGACGCGGTGCAGGCCCTGGCCGAGGACGTGCAGAGGTCCATCGAGTACCATTACTCGCAGTCGGGCTCGCTGGAGGTGACGCAGGTCTTCGTGTCCGGCGAGGGCGCCCTGGTGAACGGGCTCGACTCTTACCTCGGGGAGCTCTTGGGGGTCTCGGTGCGGCGCGGGGCGCCGCTGCAAAAGCTGTCGGGGAACAAGTCCAACGTGCCGGACCAGCAGCTCAGGATCATGGAACCCGTGCTGGCCGTGGCGGTAGGGTTGTCGCTGGAGGAAGCGTGAGGCAGTCCGGCTCCAGGCCTGACGCCGGACGGTCGCCGTGAGACGCATCAACCTACTACCGCCGGAGGACCGGCGCGGGCTCCGGCGGCCTGGTGTACCGGCGACGACGCGGGCCGGCCTGCTGGGGATACTACTCATCCTGGGCGCTTTGCTTGTGCTTGTGATGATCGGGCTCTACCTCTTCTACGCCTACCGCCTGGGCAACGAGCAGGACCGCATCGCCGACCTCGACGACAACATCGTCCGCATGCAGGCGCGTATACAGGAGCTCGCGCCCTTCCGGGACCTGCAGGCGAGGCTGGATGCCAAGAAGCCCATAGCAGACGGCATCTACCGGACGCGCTTCGCCTGGGACGAGTTCCTGCAGGGGCTCGCGTTCGTCATCCCCGACTCGACGGCGCTCGACAGCTTCACCGGGATGGCCGCGCCGGTGAACGCGCAGGCCCCGCCCGGCGGGGAGACGCCAGGGGAAGTGCAGAACCTCGAGCCGCCCGGCGCCATAACGTTTACCGGCCTGGCCTTGCCCGAGTACCAGAACGTCTCGGACTTCGTCGTGAGGATGAATAACCTGCGCTTCTTGGCGAACGCCAAGCTCACCACCGCCGAGCTCGACCGCGAGACCTTCCCCGAGGAGGCCATTGCCTTTGAGGTCGCCGCCGAGCTGGTCACCAGGATCGGCGAGAACGGCAACGAGGTTCGCATCGAGAGCGTACCGCAAGAAGAAGAGGATGGCACGCCGCAAGGCGGTGAACCGCAGGCCAGCCAGTATGGGGGAGAGAGCCTGGCCAGTCAGTATGGAGGAGACGGTGGTCAGTATGCGGAAGAAAATGAGGCCATCAGGCCGGGGGGTGAGCGTTAGTAGTGGATCGCACTGACCGCAACATCCTGATCCTGGCCCTACTCGTCCTGATCCTGCTCGCCGTCGCCTACTATTTCCTGCTGTTCAGCCCCCTGCGTCAGCGGTACCTCGATGCGTACGACGAGCGCACCCAAAGAGAGCAGCAGGTCGCCCAGCTCGAGCAACAAGTCGCCGAGCTGGAGAACATCCAGCGCAACGCCCCCGAGATAGAGCGCCAAATCCTCGAGTACTCCAAGCGCCTCCCTGAGCAGGATGAGATCCCCACCCTCGTGGTCCAAATAGAGCAGGTCGCGGACGAGGCCGGCGTCACCCAGCTTTCCATCGTGCCGGGCTCCCCGACCTCCCCGACGAACGGCGGCGACTTCTCAGTAATACCGATTACAATGTCGTTCGAGGGGACCTACGAGGACATGCAGGAGTTGGTGCTCGGGGTCAGGAACCTGGCGCGTCTAGTGACCATCAACGAGGTCACCTATGAGGAAATCGAGGAAGGCGGAGGGACCACGGCGGGTGGAGGGACCACGACGGTCGCGAGCAACGGGGACCTGCTGACCGTCGAGATCGTGGCGGAGACCTACGTCCAGCCCGCCGGGGGCGGGGTTCCCGTGACGCCTCCGCCCGACGCTCCGGGCGGGACGACGACGGGCGGCGGAGGTACGACGGCGCCCGCCGGGGGAGGCACGCCTTAAGATGGTGCGCCGCTTTCAACTGATGGAGCCCGAGCGTGGGCCGAGGGCGAGGGTCACCCGCGCGATGCAGGGGCTGCGCGAGGGCCTTTTGCGCGACAACAAGGTCATCCCCCCCGTCCTGGGGGCACTCGCGCTAATCATCTTCGCCTGGATCGTGGCGGGCGCCCTGATCGGAGACCCAGGCGGCGAAGACCGCCGGCAAGTCGCTAACCAGGCTAACCAGCCCTCCGGCCAGGTCGCCCAAAATCCCAATGAGGGCGGCGGCGCTTCCGGCACGCCTGCCCCGTCCGTGGAGAACCGCGATACCGAATCCTTCGCGGCCTATGAGAGCAAAGACCCCTTCCGCGAGCTCTTCCCACCACCCGCCGACGAAGATGGAGACGACGGCGGGACCGACGACGACACGACCGGTGGCGGCACGACCGATGGCGGCACGACCGACGACGACGACACGACCGATGGCGGCGCGGGCGACGACCAGTACGGCGACGGAGGCAATGGCGGCGACTTTATGGACCAGACTTTCCCCGGTGACCCGGGCTTCGGCGACGGCGGCGGCGGTGGGACCGGCGACGGTGGCGCGGACGGCGACCAGTATGGCGGTGGCGGCGGGGACGATCTCTTCGACAGCGGCGGCGAACTGCGCCCGTAGGACGGCCGCCTCCTACGCGGCGTCGCTACCGCCGCCGGGATGACTAGGCGGAGGCGGTGGTTTATATTTGGCGCGGTGGAAGTCTACTCCTAGAGAGGACGTGTTTTCGGACGGTGAGATTCGGTTTTTCTACAGCGGGCGAGTCGCACGGGCCAGCGGAGGTGACCCTGGTACACGGGGTCCCGGCTGGGCTGGGGCTGATCGCGGACGACGTGAACGGGGACTTGGCGAGGCGGCAGAAGGGCTACGGTCGGGGCGGCCGGCAGAAGATAGAGAAGGACGAGGTCGAGTTCCTGGGCGGCGTGCGCCACGGCTACACGCTGGGGTCCCCGGTCGCCATGTTGGTGCGCAACCGCGACTACGCGAACTGGGAAGACCGCATGTCCCCGGACCCGCCCCAGGGCTCCAATTCCGTCAAGAAGGTGACCCTACCGCGGCCCGGCCACGCCGACCTGGCCGGGATGCAGAAGTACGCCTTCGACGACCTGCGCAACGTCCTCGAGCGCTCCAGCGCCCGCGAGACCACCGCCCGGGTCGCCGCCGGTGGCGTCGCCAGGAAGCTGCTCGCGGAGTTCGGCATCAGGATCAGTAGCGCGGTGTACGTTATCGGGGCGGCTAGCTTCGACAAGGAGAGGGCGGCGCTCCTTGCGAGCAAGGCCGACGAATCGGAGGTGCGCTGCCCCGATGAGGAGGCCACCGAGAGGATGAAGGCGGAGATAGATGCCGCCCGCCACGCCCGCGACGCTCTGGGCGGGGAGTTCGTCGTCGTCGCCGAGGGGTGCCCGCCGGGGCTGGGGTCCTACGTGGACTGGCGCGACAAGCTCGACGCGAAGCTCGCCCATGCCCTGATGTCCATCAACGCCATAAAGGGCGTCGAGGTGGGGATGGGCTTCGGGGTTGCCAGCCGCCGCTCCAGCGAGGTGCAGGACGAGATCGTCCTTGAAGATGGGCGCCTCTCGCGCACGAGCAACCGCCTCGGGGGCCTGGAGGGCGGGATGACCAACGGCGAGCCCGTCGTCGTGGCGGCGGCCATGAAGCCGATCTCGACGATAGCCCGCGCCTTGCGCACGGTGGACCTCTCGACTTACGAGCCCGCGCGCGCCTTCCGCGAGCGGGCCGACTCGTGCGCCGTCCCCGCCGCGGCCGTCGTCGGCGAAGCGATGGTCGCCATCGTGCTGGCCGAAGCCTTCCTCGAGAAGTTCGGCCACGACAACATGACGGACATCCGGGCCGCCCACGCTGCCTACACGAACCGCCTGCGCGACGAGGTCATCCGCCGCTCCGCGGCGGGGAAGGACGCGCGGGGACGGGCATAGAAGAGGGCTCGTTGGAGGGACCTATAGCTATCGTCGGGTACATGGGCAGCGGCAAGAGCACCATCGGGCGCGCGGCGGCCCAGGAGCTCGGCTGGGAGTTCCTGGACCTGGACGAGGCCGTCGCGAGCACGGCGGGTCTCTCCATACCGGAGATCTTCGAAGCTCACGGCGAGCCCCGCTTCCGCGAGCTGGAGCACCGGGCGCTCATGGACGCTTTGGGCGGGACCCCGGAGCGTGTCGTCGCTTGCGGCGGCGGGGTGGTCGTGGACCCGCGCAACCGCACGCGCCTGACGGAAGTGCCGACCGTGTTCCTCTGGGAGGACACGGAGGTCATGTACCGCAGGACGCGCGGCCCCGGGCGGCCCTTGAGGGGGACGAGCTATGAGGACTTCGCCCGCCGCTACGCCGAACGCCTCCCGTACTACCTCGATGTCGCTTCACTGCACGTAGAGCCCCACGAGCGCCCCCCCCGCCGCGTGGCCGACGAGATCGTCGCCTGGCTTCGCCGCGGCGCGTCCCGCGACTCATGAACCCGCCACCGAACAGCGTGACCGTCGCCGCCGCGACGCCCTACGAGGTGCGCGTCGAGCCCGCGCTGGACCTCGCCGCCGCCGTCTCGGAGACGCTCACGCCCGGCGTCGCCGCCGTGCTCACCGACTCGACCGTGGGTCCCCTGCACGCCCGAACTGTCGTCGCCGGGCTCGAGGCGGCCGGCTGGAGGGTGGCCGACGAGATAACCGTCCCCGCCGGGGAGGCTTCCAAGAGCTTAAAGGTCTACGAGAACGTCGTGCGCGGGATGGCACGCGCCGGGGTGCCGCGCGGCGGGACGCTCTTCGCGCTCGGGGGCGGGGTAGTCGGCGACCTGGGCGGCTTCGTGGCGAGCAGCTACATGAGGGGCATAGACCTCGTACAGCTGCCGACCTCGCTCCTGGCGATGGTGGACAGCTCCGTTGGGGGCAAGGTCGGCCTCGACCTCCCCGAGGGCAAGAACCTCGTCGGCGCGTTCCTGCAACCCCGCCTCGTCGCCGCGGACCTCGACTGGCTCGCGACCCTCCCGCCGCGCCAGATCTCTTGCGGCCTCGCCGAGGTCGTCAAGATGGGTCTCCTCGCCGGGGGCGGTTTTTACGCAGATCTAGAAAACCTCCTCGGGGCGGCGCGAGACGGCGAAGCGGAGGCACTGCGCGCCCTGATCGTGCACTCCGTCCGCTACAAAGCCTCCGTCGTCGAGCGAGACGAACGCGAGTCCGGCGAGCGCGCCGTCCTCAACTATGGCCACACCATCGCCCACGGCCTCGAAGCCGCCGCCGGGTACGACCTCCTGCTGCTACCCCACGGCGAGGCCGTCGCCGCCGGCATGCTCGCCGCCGCCCGCCTCTCCCGCGACAAGCTCGGCTGCGACCTCCTCGAAGCCCACGAACACCTCCTCCGCGCCGCCGGCCTGCCACCGAAAGGGCCGGCCGTAGACACCGGGGCGGTGCTGGCCGCGATGGGACGCGACAAGAAGCGTAAGCCCTCCGACCGGGAGGGCGAGTACCCGTTCGTTCTCCTGAAGGGCGCCGGCGAGCCCGTCCGCGACGTCCCCGTGACCGCGGCGGAAGCCCGCCTGGCGATAGAGGCCGTCCTTGAGCCCTGAAACCGGACCCACGGTCTTCATCCTCAACGGCGTCAACCTCGGCGCTTTGGGCCGCCGCCGCCCGGAGGTCTACGGAACACTAACCCTCGACGACATCGAGAAGTTTCTGCGTGACAGGTTCCCGGATGTGGACTTCGAGTTCAGGCAGACGGACTACGAGGGCGAGATGGTCGGTTTCATAGGGGAGGCGGCAGGTTCCGCAGGGGTCGTGATCAACCCGGGCGCGTGGACCCACTACTCCTACGCCCTCCACGACGCGCTGGAATGGATGGATATGCCTAAAGTGGAAGTTCACTTATCGAACGTTCACGCGAGGGAGGGGTGGCGGCGGCACTCGGTAGTGTCTCCGGCGGTGGACGCGGTCGTGGCGGGGATGGGCGCGGATGGTTACAGGGCCGCCGTCGCGTATATTCTGTCGCGGGGTGGCGGGTAGTGAGGGGGGTGTGGAGTTCGAGGGCGGGTGTCGTTGCGGAACGGTGAGGATCGAGGCCCGCGGGAGGCCGGACGACGTGATCTACTGCCGGGGTCGAGCGGCGCCCCCATCTCGCCTTCCGCGGGTATCGGGAGGAGCGGGCGCAGACGCGGCGGGGCACGCCGAAGGTCTACGAGTCCTCGACCGGCGTCCGGCAGCGGTCCTTCAGCGGCGATTGCGGGGCGCCGCTCTCGTACATAGACGAACGTCTGGAGGGCGAGGTCTACCTCCACGTAGGCGCCTTCGAAGACCCGGAGCCGTTCGAGCCGGAGGTACATGACCCTACTCCCAAAGGTTGGGCTGGTTCGACGTCCAAGATGGACCGTCGCGGTTCCGGCAGATCAGCAAACCGCGTTGAATGTTTTCGGCCGGGGCCCTGCTCGTCCGGGTGAAGCTGGACGGGTGGGGCGGGCTTCTTCTCCGCGAAGGAGCGAAGAGTTCTGGGATACCGCGCGGGCTGACCCTCCGCGGTGCTGCGCCAGAACGGACCGGGCGGGGACCGGAGCTTCGCCGCTCGACCGCCGCCGAGCGGCCCGAGACACGCTTCGCTTGGGAGGAAGATGAAGAGAATCGGATGATTCTCATGGGGACCCGACGTGCGCTTCTAGCTCGCAAGAGGGGCAAGGAGATCGTACCCGGTGGCACGCGCAAGAGCTGTCGACTTTCACCCGCTGAATACGGTTGCGGGATCCTCGGCCTCGCTCGCGCGAAGGGGGTAAAGGTCGAGGAGGAGGCGTGGTTTTTGCTCGGCCCGCGGCGCTGGGGAGGAGGCGTCGCGGAAGGGTAGGACGGACGGAGATTTGTGCGATAATATCGCGGCGTTTTTTGAGGAAGAGGAGTCTTTCGAGGAGCGAATGGCCGAGACTATATCCACCAACCAATTCAGGAACGGCGCGGCGATCCGGACGGATGGCAAGCGGTTCACCATCCTCTACTTCCAGCACGTGAAGCCGGGCAAGGGCGGGGCATTCGTGCGGACGCGCCTGAGGAACATAGACACGGGGGCCGTGGTCGAGAAGACGTTCCGGGCCGGGGAGAAGGTCGAGTCGGTGCGCACCGAGTCTCGGCCGATGACGTTCCTCTACGCGGATGGGGACCTCTATCACTTCATGGACACCGGGACATACGAGCAGGTCGCTATCCCGGCGGAGGTCCTGGGCGAGGCGGTGGGTTACGTCGTCCCCAACGGCGAGGCGAAGGTTCTCTCCGCGGACGGGGAGGTAGTGAGCGTGGAGCCGCCGGCGCACGTGGACCTCGAGGTCGCCGAGACGGACCCGGGCCTGAAGGGGGATACGGCGACGGGCGGTTCGAAGCCGGCCACTTTAGAGACGGGGGTCGTGGTGCAGGTGCCGCTCTTCGTGAACGTTGGGGAGCGGGTCAGGGTGGACACGCGCACCAACGAGTATCTCACGAGGGTGTAGGGAGAGCCGGGTCTCTTGAGCAGCAGACGCACGGCGCGCAAGAACGCCTTCTTCGTGCTCTACCAGAGCGACGCCGTCGGGCGTCCGGTGGAGGAGGTCTTGGAGCGGTGGCGTCTCTACCGGGGCGAGCTCGACCCTTACGCGATCCGGCTCGTTTGCGGTGTCGAGGGGGAACGCGAGGCTTTGGACGAGCGGCTCGGAGAGGTGTCGGTGGGCTGGCCGGTCAGGCGGATGAGCGTGGTGGATCGCGCCATCCTGCGCCTGGGGCTCTACGAGATGCTCTTCGTCGAGGGCGTGCCGGCGGAGGTGGCCGTGAACGAGGCTGTGGAGCTCGCCACAGGCTTCTCGAGCGAGGAGGCTCCGCAGTTCGTCGGCGGCGTGCTGCGCGGCGCGAAGAACACCTGGCTCGAAGACGGCGAAGGCACTGGCCGGTCGGTGAACAATCATGGATAGGGGGGCGGGACGCGCCGTGGACGCCTCGCGGCGCGGCGCGCGCCGGACGGCGGATCGGTGGGAGGAACACCGGGAGCGGTTCGAGGCTTATCTGGGGGGGCTCGTTTTCTCCGGGGAGCCGCTCCTCCAGGGTCTGGTCGAGGCGATGCGTTATTCGATGCTCGGCGGGGGGAAGAGGGTCAGGCCGACGCTGTGCATGGAGGTGGCGGGCTTGTTCGGGGCGGAGCCGGGGCTCGTGCTGCCCTCGGCCGCGGCCATCGAGCTCATACACACGTATTCCCTGGTCCACGACGACCTGCCGGCGATGGACGACGACGATTACAGGCGCGGGCGGCCGACGACACACAAGAGGTACGGCGAGGCTATGGCGATCCTGACGGGCGACGCGTTCTTCGGGGAGGCGTTGACGCTCATCACCGTGCATCAGGAGGGGACCTGCGAGCAGGTGCTGGAGGTCGTGCGTGAGCTCGCCGACTCGACCGGGGTCAACGGGATGGTCGGAGGGCAGGTCGTGGACATGGAGTTCACGGGCGCGGGGAGGGAGGCGGACCCGCGGACGCTGCACATGATCCACCGCTACAAGACCGGCGCCCTCATAAAATCGAGCGCCCGCATCGGCGCGATCCTCGCGGGCGCCGCCGCCGCCGAACAGAGGGCGGTCTCGGACTACGCGATGGAGCTGGGCCTGTGTTTCCAGATCGTAGACGACCTCCTCGACGCGACCTCGACGCGCGAGGTCCTGGGCAAGAGCGCCGGGAGCGACGCCGAGCAGGGCAAGGCGACGTTCGTCGGCGTCTACGGTCTCGAAGGCGCCAGAAGGGAGGCGGACGAGGCCGCGGCCAGGGCCCTCGCGGCCCTCGCGCCCGTCGAGCAGAGCGCTCCGGGCGACACTTCGGGACTGCGCAAACTCGTGCTCTTCGTCCGCCACAGGGGCCATTAGCCGGTTCGGCCCGAACGCCGCGAAACGGGGGGTGCCGGAAGGTACGCTCCCGCGCCTCGACGCCCTACTCGCGGAGCGGGGCCTCGCCGGGAGCCGCGCCCGCGCCCAGGCGCTCGTGATGGCCGGGCTGGTGAGGGTGGATGGCGCGGTCGCGGCGAAGGCGGGCGTGCGCGTTCCCCGCGACGCGGAGCTCACCGTCGAAGGCGGGAGCACTTACGTCTCCCGGGCCGGGGAGAAGCTCGCCCACGCCCTCGACGCCTTCGGAGTCTCCGTGGAGGGGCGGGATTGCCTCGACGCCGGAGCCTCGACGGGTGGGTTCACGGACGTGCTGCTGCGCCGGGGGGCGAGGCGCGTGGTCTGCGTGGATGTCGGGTACGGCCAGCTCGACTGGCGCCTGCGCAACGAGGCGCGCGTGTACGTGATGGAGCGGACCAACGTCAGGCATCTCTCCGGTGAGGACCTGCCGCTGCGCCCCGACCTCCTCGTCGCGGACCTCTCGTTCATCTCGCTCGCCGTCGCCCTGGAGAGGATCGTCTCGACGACGCCGGAGGTTCGGGAGGCCGTATTGCTCGTGAAACCGCAGTTCGAGGCCGGCCCCGGGAGCGTGGGGCGCGGCGGGCTCGTGCGTGATCCGGAGGCGCGGGCCGCGGCGATACGCAGCGTCGTGGAGGCGTTCGACGCTTTAGGGTTCGGGGCCGTCGGGGTGACGCGCTCGCCGGTGGCGGGGCGCAGGTCGGGGAACCGGGAGTATCCGCTGCGTCTCTTGCGGGGCGTCGCGGCGACGCTAGGTGAGGAGGACGTGCTCGGGGTGGTGCAGGGGTGACCCTCGACCCGGTACGGCGGGTCGGGGTCGTGGCGAACCCGAAGGTGAGCGCGGGGTATTCGGAGCGGCTCGTCCAGGTGTTGTGGAAGAGGGGGGTCGAGGTCGAGCGGTTCACGGGGCCGACCGGAGAACAGGAGGACGGGGGGATCGGCAATATAGACCTCGTGTTCGTGCTCGGGGGGGACGGGACGATGCTCCGGGCGGCCAAGATGTACCCGGGGCGGGTGCTCGTCGGGGTGAATTTGGGGCGGGTCGGGTTCATGAGTGGGATGCGCCCCGAGGACCTGGAGTCGGGGGTCGAGCGCATCCTGAACGGCGCACTCCACGTCCAGGAGTACCGGATGCTCGACGTGCGCGTTGGGGACCAGCGCCTTTCGGCCGTCAACGACGCGGTGCTCTTGAAGGAGCGGGTACACCAGGTCGCCTCGGTCGAGGTCGCGGTCGGCGACGAGGACCTCGTTTCATACCAGTGCGACGGGCTGGTAGCCGCGACGCCTCTGGGCTCCACCGCCTACGCCCTCTCGGCGGGGGGACCACTCGTTTCCGGCGACGTCCCCTGCTACGTGCTCGTCCCCATCGCGCCGCACTCGCTGGTGAGCCGGCCGCTGGTGCTGGGCGAAGAGCAAAGGCTCGGGCTCACGGTCACGGAGCGGACGGCTCTCCTCTCGGTGGACGGCGGCGATCCCCTGCCGATCCCCGCCGGAGGGCGCGTGACTCTAGGGCTCGCGCGCGAGTGCGTTAGAATAGGGCGAACCGAAGGATGGAGCTGGTGGCGCGCCGTGCGGAGGACGTTCCTGTAATGCTCGCGGAGATCCGGGTCCAAAACGTCGCCCTGATCGAAGGGGCTACCCTGGAGCTCGACGACGGCCTGAACGCCATCACCGGCGAGACGGGCGCCGGCAAGACCCTGCTCGCCACCGCCCTCCAGCTCCTCCTCGGAGGCCGCGCCCGTTCCGAAGCCGTCCGCGCGGGCGCGAAGAAGGCTGCCATCGAGGGCGCCTTCTTCCTCCCGGAAGGCGTCGCCGAGAAGATGCTCCCGGAGACCCTGGGTTACGACTTGGCCGAGGACGTGGACGCCCAAGACGGGCTGATGCTCAGGCGCACGCTGACCGATGATGGGCGTTCGCGGTGCTTCGTCGGGGGGGTCTCGGTTCCCGTGAGGGCGCTAGCCCAACTGGGCGAGCGGCTCGTCAGCTACCACGGCCAGAGGGAGCAGGCCCGCCTCGTGGACCCGGCGGAGCAGCTGCGCATACTGGACGACTTTCTGGACGAGGGCGCCGTTCGGGCGAAGGCGCGGCTGGCCGGGCTGTGGGCGCGGGTGGAGGCTGATCGGCGCGAGCTCTCGGAGCTACGCTCGGGCGCGGAGACGCGTGTGAGGGAGGTCGAGTTCCTGCGCTACCAGGTCGCGGAACTCGAGGAGGCCGGGTACAGCGAAGGCGAGGTTGCGGATCTGACGCGCGAGCGGGACCGCTTGAGGAACGTGACGGACCTGCTCTCGGCGGCGGCCTCGGCCGTCGCGGCACTCTCGGGCGAGGAGCACGGAGCCGGGAGCGGGGCTGTAGACGCCGTGGCGCGGGCCGTCTCCGAGCTGGAGAGGGCCGCCCGCCACGACGAGGCACTCTCGGGTCTGCAGGGACGCCTCGCGAGCCTCTCCGCGGAGGTCGAGGACGTGGTCTACGAGCTGAGGGCCTACCTGGACGACCTGGAGTCTGACCCGAACCGCCTGGACGCGGTCGAGGACAGGCTGCAGGCTCTACGCTCGCTGGAACGCAAGTACGGCGAGGACGTGGAGGCCTACCTGGACGAGGCGCGGGATCGCCTGGCTCGCCTGGAGAACTTCGAGGAGGAGACGGCGGGCCTGGAGGCGCGCATCCGCGGCGGCGAGGCGGAACTGGAGTCTCTGGGCGCTACCCTAACCGAGGGGCGGCGGCGGGCGGCCGAGAGGCTCTCGGGGAAGGTGCAGGAGAATCTGGGGGGGCTGAACCTGGGGAAGACGACGTTCCGGGCCGAGCTGGCGCCGGTCGCCCTGGGACCTTCGGGAGCGGAGAGGGTGGAGTTCGTCATCCGGCCGAACCCGGGGGAACCGGAGCTGCCGGTGCGCCGGTACGCCTCCGGGGGGGAGCTGAGCCGCATCATGCTCGCGATACGGCTGGCGCAGGAGCGGGTCGAGCCGGGCGCGACCTACGTCTTCGACGAGGTGGACGCCGGGATCGGTGGCGAGACCGCCACGGCGGTCGGCGCGAAGCTCAGGGAGCTCGGCGAGCGCAACCAGGTCTTGACCATCACGCACCTCCCCCAGATCGCCTCCGAAGCGAAGACCCACGTCGTCGTCCAAAAGAAAGAGACCGGCGGCCGCACGGTCACCAACATAACCCGCGTCGAGGGCGAGGAGCGCCGCCGCGAGCTCGCCCGCATGCTCTCCGGCCGCGTCGACGAAGCCTCCCTAGCCCACGCCCGCGAGCTACTAGTCG
>JADDPV010000135.1 GCA_016781705.1 Rubrobacter sp. | reverse complement strand
AGGGCCCACGGCGAGTTCTTCGGGGAGGTAAGGCCGGCCACCAGCATGGTCGAGGTGAGCCGGCTCATCTCGCCGGAGATGCTCGTGGAGATCGAAGCCGACGCCATAGTCGCGTGAACGGCCGGACGGTGGGCCTCGGGCGTCCCACATATAATCCTCGCGACCGCAAGATCGCGAGGAGGTAACGCAGTGGGTCACCGGCGCGTCGATCCGGGGCCTGGGCAGGAGTCCGTCTGGGACTACCCGCGTCCCCCCAGGCTGGAAGACTCGGATAAGCGCATAGAGGTAGTCTTCGGCGGCGTAACCATCGCCGACACCGCGCGCGCGAAGAGGGTCCTCGAGACGAGCCACCCGCCGGTCTACTACGTCCCGCCGGAGGACGTACGGATGGAGCACCTCTCGCTCGCCGGGGGGACCTCCTTCTGCGAGTGGAAGGGTGCCGCGCGCTACTACGACGTCTCCGCCGGCGGGCAGGTGGCGCGGAGGGCGGCGTGGTTCTACCCCGACCCCGTGCCCGCCTACGCGAGCCTGAAAGACCACGTAGCCTTCTACCCGTCCAGGATGGACGCGTGCTACGTGGACGGGGAGAGGGTGAGGGCGCAGGAGGGGGACTTTTACGGCGGTTGGATCACGTCCGACATCGCCGGCCCGTTCAAGGGCGCTCCCGGCACCTGGGGTTGGTAGCTTGGATCGCAAGGTCGCCGACCTCCGCAAGGAGTATACGAGGTCGGGCCTCGACGAGTCCGAGCTCGACCCGGATCCCATAGAGCAGTTCCGCCGCTGGTTCGAGGAGGCGCTGGGGGCTAACCTTCACGAGCCCAACGCCATGACGCTCGCCACCGCGACCCCGGACGGCAAACCCTCGGCCCGCATAGTCCTCCTCAAGGGCTACGACGAGCGGGGCTTCGTCTTCTACACCAACCACGAGGGCCGCAAGGGCCGGGAGCTCGAGGAGAACCCCTACTGCGCGCTCCTCTTCCACTGGGGCGAGCTGGAGCGGCAGGTCAGGATCGAGGGAGCGGCCGCGCGCGTCTCCGCCGCGGAGTCCGACGCTTACTACCGGAGCCGGCCGCGCGGCAGCCGCCTCGGCGCCTGGGCGAGCGCGCAGAGCCGTGAGGTCGAGGACCGAGGGGTGCTGGAACAGCGTCTGCGTGAGCTGGAGGCGGAGTACGAGGGCCGGGAGGTGCCACGCCCGCCGTTCTGGGGCGGCTACCGGGTCGAGCCGGAGGCGTTCGAGTTCTGGCAGGGGCGCGAGAGCCGGCTGCACGACCGGCTCGTGTACCGCCGGACGCAAGACGGGTGGGAGGTTTCGCGCCTGCAGCCGTAGCCGCGGGGCGGGAGGCTCCGTTTGGCTGCTAAGATGGGTTCTGCGGGGTCCAAGAGAGAGGAGATGCTTTGAAGCTGGTAGCGTACTCGGTGGACGGCGGGGCGGCCGGGATCGGCCGGGTCGAAGACGGGGAGATCCAACCCCTCGGCGGCGCGAGCATGCTGGATTACATCGAGCACGGCCGCGGCGCCGAGAGGCAGCCGGGAGGGGAGGCGGCGTCGCTCGCCGGGGCGCGCATCACGCGCCGGTGGCCCGGCCCGGCAAGATCGTCGCCATCGGCCTCAACTACCAGGACCACGCCGAGGAGACCGGCGGGACGGCCCCCGAGAAGCCTATCGTCTTCGCCAAGTACCCGAACACCGTGGTCGGGCACGGCGAGGCGATCCGCATCCCGCCGATCACCGAACAGGTGGACTATGAGGCCGAGCTCGCCGTCGTGATCGGCCGGCCGGCCCGCAACGTCTCCGAGGGCGAGGCTCTGGACTACGTCTTCGGGTACACGAACTGCAACGACGTCTCCAGCCGCGACCTGCAGTTCTCCGAGGGCGGGCAGTGGACGCGCAGCAAGTCCATAGACACCTTCTGCCCGCTCGGGCCGTACCTGGTCACCGCGGACGAGGTGCCCGACCCGCAAGACCTCTCCATACGCTCGGTGGTCAACGGCGAGGTCATGCAGGACTCGACGACCTCCAACATGATCTTCACGGTCGCCGAGCTGATCTCGTTCCTCTCGACGGGCATGACGCTGATGCCGGGCGACGTGATCGCCACCGGCACCCCCGCCGGCGTAGGCTTCGTCCGCGACCCCAAGGTCTTCCTCAAGCCCGGCGACGAGGTTACGATAGAGATCGAGGGCCTGGGAACCCTCACGAACCCGGTCGAAGCGGAGTAGGGAGGCGCCGCATGGACCTCGTCACCGAACTGTCGAGCCTCGTACCGCGCGAGCGGCTGCACACCGACGGGGAGGGGGTCGAGCGGCCCGCGGGTGGCTTCTTCGGCTACCATGCGTCGCACCGCCCGGACGCCGTGGCCTTCCCCAAGAGCATCCCCGTGGACCCGGAGGACGGGGGACCTTGAGCGAGCCGAGGCGGTGAACGCGACGATCGTGGACTACACGCTGGCGCGCGGCGGCACCTGCACCGGCGAGCATGGTATCGGCTCCGGCAAGACAGGGCACCTCCGAAAAGAGCACGGCGATTCCCTGCCGTTCATGCTCGGGATAAAACGCCTCGCCGACCCGGACGGTATCATGAACCCCGGCAAGGTCTTCGCCGGCGAAGCCGGGGGACGCGAGGCGCCGGAAGAGTCGTACTAGCGGAAGGAAGTTGCGCTGATGACGGAGCCGACGACGAGCGAGGAGTTCGGGCCGGAGGAGGTCGGGCTGGCCTTGAGGAACCATGGGATGCACCTCGAGGGGCTGCGCTACCCTGTAACGCCCATCGGGATGCACTACCTCCTGATCCACTTCGACGTCCCCCTGCTGGACCCCGCCACCTACGAGCTGCCTATCTCGGGCCGGGTGCGCAACCCCTTGAGGTTGACGCTCGACGACGTGAAGGCGCGTCCGGCGGTCACGGTCCCCGTGGCGATGGAGTGCTCGGGCAACGGGCGCGCACACCTCTCGCCGCGCCCCGTCTCGGCTCCCTGGCGCGAGGAGGCGGTCGGGTGCGCCGAGTGGACGGGTACGCCCTTAAGGCCCATCCTCGAGGAGGCCGGCGTGCTGGATGACGCCGTCGAGATCCTCTTCTCGGGCCACGACCGCGGCATCGACGACGGCGTCGAGCACGACTACGAGCGTAGCCTGACGCTGGAGGAGGCCATGCGCGAGGAGGTGCTGCTGGTCTGGGGCATGAACGGAATGGCGCTCCCGCCGCAGCACGGCTCCCCGCTGCGCCTTATCGTGCCGGACTGGTACGGGATGGCCTCGGTGAAGTGGCTGAAGTCCATCGCCGCCGTAAGCGAGCCGTTCACGGGCATCCAGCAGGCGGCCAAGTATCGCTACAAGAGCTCGGCGAACGACCCGGGCGTGCCCATCACCCGCAAAAAGCCGCACGCCTTGATGGTACCTCCCGGCATCCCCGACTACCTCTCCCGCAAGCGGTACGCGCCATCGGGCCTCGTACACGTCGAGGGCCGGGCGTGGTCGGGATTCGGACCCGTCGAGCGCGTCGAGTTCAGCGCCGACGGCGGCCGGACGTGGGACGACACCAAGCTCGACGAGCCGCTCGGCACGCATGCCTGGGTCCGCTGGTCTCACGAGTGGGACGCGGGGGAGCCCGGCGAGTACGAGCTGTGCGTCCGCGCCACCGACGCGACCGGCAAGACGCAACCCCTGAACGCCAGCGAAGCCTGGAACCTCGGCGGCTACGGCGTCAACGCCGTACAGCGCGTGCCCGTGTTGGTCGGATAGCCGCCGCCGGGCCGTCAGTGGTGCGAGGAGTGGTCCCCGCCGGGCGCGGCGTCGTCCCCGTGGTCGGAGAGCTGCACCGCGAACCACTGGTGCAGCGCCGAGACGAGCGCCGGATCCTCGGTGCTGTACGCGATCCGTGCCCCGGCCGGTAGCTCCGCGTAGCGCGTCTCTATCCTCGAAGCGCCAGCCTCGAGCTCCTTTAGCCCCGGCATGTTTTCGCCGTGGATCTCCGCCGGGTCGGAGAAGTCGCCCCGCTCGAACGCCTCCGCCTCCTCCCGCAGGTGCTCCCGAATCAGCGCGACCTGCTCCCCGTCCGCCGGGTCGTCCGCCACGACTTCCTGCACGCCGCCGCTCTCGGTGGCCTCGAAGACGTGGGTGGTCTTATCCAGGTCGAAGGGCATCACCCCCGCGCCCCGCTCGGCGACCTCTTCCTGGCGGGGGTGCGACGCCGTCACACCCGAGACGTACACGAAACCCAGGATGATCGCCACGGCCAGCACCGCCGTCGCGGCCACCAGCAGAGCCTTCCGCGCCGCGCCGCCCCCTCCCGACTCACCCGCCCTCATTCATCGCCTCCTCCAGCACGCCCAAAGCCCGCAAGACCGGCGCCCGCTCCTCCTCGGGGATGGCTTCGAGGACGCGGGCGAACTTCTCCCGGCGCGCCTCGGCTAGGCCAGCCGCCGTGCGCCTCCCGGCCTCCGTCAGCCTGAGCTCCACCGCCCGCCCGTCGTGGGGGCTCCGAGTGCGCCCGACCCACCCGCGCCCCTCCAGCACCCTGACCAGGCGGCTCACCGTGCTCTTCTCCAGCCGCAGCCGCGACGCGAGGTCCTTCTGCAACAGCGGCTCCTCGCGCGAAAGCTCCATCAGGGCGTGTGCCTCCGCCACCGACACCGGCTGCCCGCACGGCGTCTCGTCCGGCCTGTGCAACCCGAACGCCCGGACCAGCGAGACCATCCGCTCCTGCAACTCCAGACCCACCACCACTGGCGCCCCAACTTCCGACACGCCCTCTCCTCCTACTAGTTCGAAGGCACAACTATTTAGTTGGAGGTTACACCTACATCTCCAGGTTGTCAAGCGTTTGTGGCGGCGGTTCTAGGAGGGGCGGATTCGGGTGTGTGCTATACAGTTTGCACATCGAATCCGGGCAGTTCGGCGCGGGAGGAGGCGCACGGTTTTGGATACCAGGAAGTCGGCGAAGGACCGCTGGGAAGAGGCCTACGGAAGCGGGAGAGCGGGACGCCGAGTTCTCCACGATGAGCGGCGTGCCGGTCAAGCCGCTGTACACGCCCGAGGACGTCGAGGGTGACTTCGAGGAGAAGATCGGATACCCTAGCGAGTACCCTTACACCCGCGGCGTCTAGCCGAACATGTACCGCGGCTGACTGTGGACCATTCGCCAGTTCGCCGGCTACGGTGACGCCGCCGAGACCAACAGGCGCTTCAAGAAGGGACGAATGGTGAGGGCGGTGCTGTGCAAAGAGCGGGGGGAGCCCTCCACCCTCGTTCTCGAAGAGGCGGGATCGCCGCCCCCGCCGCCGGGGAGGTGCTTACCTCGGTGCGGGCGGCGGGGGTCAACTTCGCCGACAACCTCGTGATCTCGGGGCGCTACTAGTTCAAGCCGCCTTTCCCGTTCAGCCCCGGCTTCGAGGTCTCGGGCGTAGTCGTGGAGGTGGGCGAGGGCGCCGAAGACCTGAGGCCCGGCGACCGGGTCATGGCCACGCTCGGGCACGGCGGGTACGCGGAGGAGGTCGTCGTCGCGGCGGCGCGCGTGGTGCCGGTGCCGGAAGGGATGGACTTCCCCTCGACAGCCGCCTTCCCCGTCGCCTACGGCACCGCCCACCTCGCCCTTACCCACAGGGTGCGCCTGTGAGAAGGCGAGGTGCTGCTGGTACATGGGGCGTCGGGGAACGTCGGCCGCGCCGCCGTGGAGATCGGCAAGAGGCTGGGAGCCGCCGTGATCGCCACGGGCGGCAGCCCGGAGAGCTTGCGGGTGGCGGCAGAGCGCGGGGCGGACCACGTGCTCGATTACGCGTGGGAGGACGTACGCGATCGGGTCCTCGAGATCACCACCGACCGGGGCGCCGATGTCGTCTTCGACCCCGTGGGCGGCGACGCTTTCGACGCTTCTTTACGCTGCGTGGTGTGGGAGGGCATGGTCTTCGTGGTGGGGTTCGCGAGCCGTTGGGTACCGGAGGCGCCAGCCTGGTGTGTGCTGTTGAAAAACTGCGCGGTGGCGGGTGTAGATTGGGGCGGCTACCTCAGGCGTGAGCCCGAGAAGGTGCGGGCCTCCATCGCCGAGGCGTATTGGTACGGGGAAGGGGCGCTCCGCCCCGAACCCTCGCGCGCGTTCCCGTTGGAGCGGGCGGCCGAGGCGCTCGCTCGAGGCGCAGGCCGCGCGCGCGAGATCTCCGGCAAGACGGTGCTGGTTACGAACCAGGACTCGCCGGCCGGGAGTTGATCGAAGCTCACGAGGGTGCGAGCGCCGACGTGGGAGAAGGAACATTTGGAGCCAGAAGCATTGCGGCCCCCGTTTCGGGCGGCTGGCGCGAGGCTCCGGTAATATAAAGTTAGTCAGCCGGTCGGCTCGTCGGCTGGAGTGCGCGGTTCGTCGCCTTCCAGCGTCGGGCAGGCCGCTTGCCGAGGGACACGGTCCCGCCGGGAGCCGTTGCGTGAGGCGCGGCGAGTCGCGAGCCGAACGGTGGAAAAGCCGAGTGCTGACTAGCCGAAGTGCTGACCAGCTTAAGGAGGCGCCGTGGCCGAGACAATTCGAGTGGTCGTCGCCAAAGTCGGGCTCGACGGGCACGACCGGGGGGCCAAGATCATCGCACGCGCCCTGCGCGACGCGGGGATGGAGGTGATCTACACGGGGCTCCATCAAACCCCCGAACAGGTCGTCGAGGCCACGATCCAGGAGGACGCCCAGGCCATCGGCGTCTCCATCCTCTCGGGCGCTCACATGACGCTCGTCCCCAAGATCATCGAACTCCTCAAGGAGAACGACGCCGACGATGTCCTGGTCTTCGTCGGCGGCACCATCCCCAAGAGCGACATTCCCAAGCTCAAGGAGATGGGCGTCGGCGAGATTTTCACCCCCGGAACGCCGACGAAAAAGGCTGTAGAGTACCTGCGTCAGGAGCTGGTCAGCTAGTCGGCAAGTCCTGGGCCGCGAAAAGGTCGTCCCGTCGAACGCGGCGATCCGGATAGGCTGAGCGGCAGCTTGCGGGATACCAGCGACGATCGAAACCGAGAAGCTGATTAGCTGAAATGCTGACAGGCTGCCGACCGAAGGGAGGCCGACATGGACTTTGTCAAACTGGAGCGCGAAGACGGCGTCGCCACCGTCACCATAGACCGGCAGGACAAGCTGAACGCGCTGAACCCTCAGGTCGTGGAGGAGCTAGGACAGGTGCTCCTCGACCTGGAGGGCGACTCGCCGCGGGCGGTGATCGTGACCGGGGCGGGGGAGCGGGCGTTCGTCGCGGGGGTGGACATCGCGGCGATGAGGGAGATGAGCCCGCTGGAGGCCAAGAGGTTCGCGGAGCTCGGGCACGCGGCGACGGCGCTCTTGGACCGCAGCCCCATCCCGACCATCGCCGCGGTCAACGGGTTCGCTCTGGGCGGGGGGTGCGAGGTCGCGCTGGCCTGCGACATAAGGATCGCCTCCGAGAACGCGCTCTTCGGGTTCCCGGAGGTGTCTCTGGGGATCCTGCCGGGGCTCGGGGGGACGCAGCGCTTGCCGCGGCTCGTGGGACCGGGGATCGCGAAGGAGATGATCTTCTCCGGCCGGAAGATAGGCGCCGACGAGGCGCGCATGATCAACCTCGCCAACCGCGTCGTGCCTCGGGGCGAGGCCCTGAACGAGGCGAAGAAGCTCGCGAGCGAGATCGCCGCCAACGGCCCGATCTCCGTTCGGCTCGCCAAGGCCGCCGCCAACCGCGCCCTCGACACCGACCTCATCAGCGGCCTGGAGTACGAGGCGGACCAGTTCGCCCTGTGCTTCTCCACCGAGGACGCCTGCGAGGGCATGGGCGCCTTCGTTGAGAAGCGCAAGGCGCGGTTCGAGGGAAGGTGATCCACGAGACCACCCTGCGCGTCCGCTACGGGGAGACTGACGCCCAACGGATAGCCAACAACGCTAACTACCTCTCCTACTTCGAGGTAGGCCGCGTCGAGTGGATGCGCGCGATGGGCTTCTCCTACCGCGAGATGGAGGAGCGCGGCATGGGCTTCGTCGTGGTCGAGGCGCGCCTGTTCTACAAACGCGCCGCCCGCTTCGACGACGAGCTGACGGTGCGCACGCAGCTCGCCGAGCCGAAGCGCGCCACGCTGCGCTTCGAGTATGCCGTCTTGCGGGGCGAAGAGGAGGTCGCCTCCGGCTACACCCGCCACGGCTGCATAGACATCGCCACGGGGAAGGCGCGCCGCCTGCCCGAAGGCTTCCTCGCTCGCGTCTCCGAGGTCCGGGCGTAGCGTGGTCTCGCCGGAGCAAACCGCCCGCCTCGCCGCGCTCCTGCCGGACATACCGCGCTTCGTCGAGACGCGGGCGACGCTGCTGGAGGGACACTGCGAGGTCCTCGGCCTCGAAGAAGATGCGGCGAACCTCAGCTTCGTGGCGCGCGACGGGGAAGAGGGGCTGGTCTGCGTCGTGGGTCGGCCGGCGCGAGGGGCGATCTCGGAGGCCGTCGCGCGCGACGGGGATAGGGGCGAGGTGATCGCCATGCCGGAGAACGTCTCGCTCGTTGCGGAGGCGCTACCGGGCCGGGAGGCGCGGCCCGCGGCGCTGCACCTCCTCGGCGCGGAGGAGAGGCTGCCGGAAGCGCCGGAGGGCGAACCGATCCGCCTGCTGTCCGGGCCGCAGGAGATGCGCCTGCTGCCACCGAAGCTTGGGGAGGAGCTCCGGGCGGAGCTGGAACGCGCCCTGCAGAGGGATGCGCCCATGGCGGCGGCGTTCGTGGGCGACGTCCCGGTCTCGTTCTGCTACGCGGCGTCGGAGACGGAGGGGCTGTGGGACGTCGCCATAGACACGCTCGACGGGTACCGCAGGCGGGGGCACGCGGCGCGCTGCGCGGCATTTATGGTACGGCACATGCGCGGTCGCTTCGGTAAAGAGCCGGTGTGGAGCGCTATGGAGACTAACGCGGCCTCCATGGCGCTGGCGGCGAAGCTGGGCTTCGTGCCGGTGGACCGCGTTTTCGTCTTCGAGCCGGCGCGGCGCGCGTGACGCGGGTCGGGTAGGCGTTACCCTTCCGGGGACTCCACCCTGTAGAGTACGCCTTCTTTGACGGGGACCAGCTCGTAGCCGGCCATCTCGGGCTGGGACCTCTTGCCCGGCGAGGGCACGACGTAGAGGCGGCCTTCGCGAGCGGCGGTTACGGCTTCGGTGATCTCCCTTTCGTCGTTGGGTTGGCCGTACCCCCACAGGTCTATGTCCCCGCGGCGGCCCTCGACGAGGAGCATGTAGAAGAGCGAGGTGCGGTGCTGGATGACTATGGCGTCCGGCGCCGCCTCGCGCTGCACGATGGCGATGAGCTCGCGTCCCCGGTACTCGTCGCTCATGTCTGCCTCACGGTACTTCCCGGGGAGGCCCCAGAGCGCAGCGGCGAGCGTGAGACCGCCGAGCCCGACCGCGATCGCGTTTCGCGTGCCTGGCCCGAACCTTTCGGCGAGGGCTTGAGCTTCCGTAAGCATCGCGCCGAGGCCGGCGCTGGCGCAGACGGCGAGGAGCGCGTAGGTCGGGATGAAGTAGAAGTAGACGTCGTCTATGTCGTACTCGAGCGCGTACAGGAGGAAACCGAGGTAGAGAAAGCCGAGCATGACCGCGGCGGCCCGGTCCCTGAAGAGGAGGTACAGGAAGCCGACGACGCCGGCCGCCACGACCGCCCAGTGGAGCTGCCCGGAGAGTTGGTCGAGGTACATCAGGAAGCGACCGGGGAGCTCCGCGGGCCCGAAGGCCCACATCTTGTCCTTGAACTGCCCGCCCGTGAGCAGGTCCTCGAACCGCTCCCAGTTGGAGGGGTCCTCGACGTTGAGCGGCGGGTCCATGCGCGCCCGCAAGGGCAAGTATGCGTAGGGCAAGAGCGCCAGCAAGAACAACCCGGCCCCGCCGAGCACGAGCTTCCACTCCAGAACCTTCCTGGGTTCGACGAGGAGGACGAAGAGGGCGGCGGCCGGGAGTAGCAGGCCGCTGGTGAGGTGGTGGGTCATGGAGAGCCCGATGAGGAACGCGGCGAGCAGGAGGTAGCGGTCCTGGCGCTTCTCGCGCCACACGAGCAAGACTAAGAGGTTCAGCGCCAGGAAGAGCGCGTGCAACGTGTAGACCTCGGCGATCACGGCCTGGCTCCAGAACAGCCCGGAGACGGCGAACGCCAAAGAGCCGGCCGCAGCGGCCACGACGACGCGCCCACTCAGCCTGATTCCCACGGCGTAGAGGAGCGCGACCGCCCCCGCCCCGAAGACCGCCGAAGCCAGGTTCACCCGGTAGGCCACGTCGCCGAACGGCAGGAAGGTGAACAGGTACGTGAGCAAGGTGTACGTCGGGTAGCCGGTCGGGTGGCTGATCCCGAGCGTGTACGCGATAGCCGGCAGCACGGCCGAGTCCTTCATCCGGTCCGTGTAGTAGAGGACCGTCGGTGCGAGCGTCGCCAGGTACAGTGCGAACGCGAAGAGGCCCACGCCCGCGCCCGCGAGCACCGCCCACCGGCGGCGGTGCGCCCGCTCGATCTTGTCCACGACCTTTTTGTCCTCCGCTCGGGGTTTCACCAGCCGGAGAGGTTATCACACGCTACGGCGCGCCCGGCGTCGCCGCTCTGCCGCTCCGCGCGTCACAATCCGCCCGGCTCGTTCGTCTAACCTGTAGAGTACGAGTCGCGGAGGAGAGCGATGCGAAGAAGAGGGAGTGGTGAGGCGAACGAGGTCGGGGCTTTCGACGAGCACCGCCCGCTCCTGTTCTCCATAGCCTAACCTAAGTTGCCCCCTATTCCGGTAGTCAATATCCTCCCGATCCGAAGGC
>JADDPV010000262.1 GCA_016781705.1 Rubrobacter sp. | reverse complement strand
GTCTTTCGGCCTCCGAGCAAACCATTCCGGCCGAAAACTCTTCTCGGTACGACAGAGGTCTAGCGGCGGATCAACGTTCCGACCCACGAGCGGCAAGGCACGAGCACTCAACGAAAAGCCGACAGACTCAAAAAACAACCCCCGGGGATGATCCCGGGGGCCGTACCCTTCTGAGCATTTCGCAGGTATCCCGTATTCAGCACGTCCGCCTTACACTACCAGAGAGGCGGAAAAGAGATAACCTGGCATCCCTCCAGGGATTTCGGTGGGGCTAGGTCAGAGCCACCTCTCCCAGAAGATACCCGCGACTGCTACTCGATGCGTCTATCTGGATCACCTCCTCTCGCGCGCCGTCAACGGGAGGAAGTGTACTACCCATACCTATGTTCAACAAGGGCTCCCGAAGATCCATTTTTCGGAAGATGAGAGGATTGTCCTCCTTCAGTTTTGATCCCCTTGGGTCCACCCGTCTGCGTCCCGCCGATCTAGCAGCGCTAGCGTCCGCACGCGGGCCGCCTTGTCGAGAGGGCTCCAGCCTTCTCCAAGATCACGTTGGCGACCCCCTCACCCTCTTGGATGATGCCCAGGAGCAGATGCTCCGTGCCGATGTGGTCGTGGCCCAGACGCTCCGACTCGGCGACCGCCAGCCCGATCGTCTTGCGCACGCGCGGGGTATAGGGCATCCACCCCGGCGGGGGGACCTCCCCACCGACCGGGTGGTCCACCCGCCCCACGATAGTGTCGACGGCGCCGCGCACCGCGCGCAGATCCAACCCGAGGCCCTCGAGCACCCTCGCGCCGACCCCTTCGCCCTCCCGGATGATGCCGATGAGCACGTGCTCGGTGCCGATGTAGTTGTGGCCGTAGCCATGGGCCTCCTCGTGCGCCAAGACGAGCGCCCGTCGCGCGTGCCGGTCGAGCTTCGCGGCCAAGCGCTCGTCCGGCTCCCACGCCGGGCAGTAGCCTGGGAGGGCCGAAGACAAAAGGTCGGTGACCACGCTCGTGATGGGCCGCCCCTCCGCCGTGGCGACCTGCCTGAGCCCGTCGTACAGCCGGCGGGGCACCTCCAACCGGCGACGGTTCCTGCTCGACGGCATCCTTCACTCCTTCCCGATACGCTAACACCCTCATCGGGAAGTGTACCACCGTATTACGGTGGTACATGTACATGCCGGTATGCCCGGGAACGGCGGATCGACCGCCAGCGACCAGTGCTGCTCGCGGCCGGCGACGATCGCCGACCGCCGCTTCAGCCACTCGGCGCCCGCCGCGCCCCGTAACCCGATCGTGGCGCGAGTTAGCTCGTCGGGGACGAAAGACAATCGCCGGGCCTCGCATCGGTTGGGAACGCTCGCGTGAGGGGCAACGTCAGCGTAGCGTTTCCTCTTTACCGGAAGTCGGCCCCGTTACTCAACGCCGCCCGGATCATCTCCGCCGTCGGGGAGCCCTTCAACCCCTCCGGGGTGGCGTAGACCCGACAACCTGGCCGCCAATCCTCCCGCTCCGGGGCGGGGAACAGGTCTCTTCCGTCCACCCGAATCGTGGGGCTGCCCGGGAACCGGAGCCGCCTCGCCTCCTCGTCGGTGTTCACCGCCACCAGCTCCATTTCCGCCTCGACGCCCTCCTCGGCAAGAACCTTACGCATGGTCCCTTCCGCGCTCAGGTAGGTCGGCATCCGTCAAAGTACAGGATCTCCACCTTCATCGTTCCAACCTCCCGGAGAGTGCGCCGATAGCTCTACCGATACCCTCGTGCATAGAGTTCAAACCCTCGGCCGGACGCGTCGTTCGCAAGAACCGCCGACAAGTTCGATGCCTTGGGCTTGGGGCGCGGGGGAACGCCCGAAGAGTCTCAGGCACCGCCCCCGTCGAGCAGGCGATGGCGCAGGAGGTCGAAGGCGCGGTTGGCGCTGCGCTCGCGGATGGCCTCGCGCGAGCGCCTCCAGGCCGAGAGGTCGAGCCGCTCGGCGACCGTGCCGTTCGCGTCCGAGAGCCCAACGTAGACGAGCCCGACGGGCTTCTCCTCGGTCCCGCCGTCGGGGCCGGCGATGCCCGTCACCGAGAGCGCGTAGTCGGCCCCGGAGATCTTACGCGCCCCCGCGGCCATCGCTTTGGCGACCGGCTCCGAGACGGCGCCGCTCTCGACGAGCGTCTCGTGCGGCACGCCGAGCAAGCGCTCCTTGGACTCGTTGGAGTACGTGACGAAGCCCTCCCTGAAGTACGCGGAGGCCCCCGCCGCGTCGGTCAGGCGCTTGGCGAGCAGGCCGCCGGTGCAGCTCTCGGCGAGGGCGAGGGTCGCGTTTCTCTGCTTCAGGAGATCGCCGACGGCGCTCTCGATGGTCTCCGAGTCGGTCCCGAAGTAGTAGTCGCCGAGGCGCGCCAGGATCTCGTCGGCCACCGGTCCGATCTTCCCCTCTGCCTCCTCCGGTGTGGCGGCGCGAGTGGTGACGCGCAGGCGCACCCTTCCCTGCCCGGCCAGCGGGGCGACCGTGGGGTCGGAGGCGTCCAGGAGGTCCTGGACCTTCTCGGCGAGAGCCGACTCGCCGATGCCGGTGAACCACAGCGTGCGAGAGACGATGGCGCCTTCGGTGCGCTCCTTTACGAGGGGCTCTAGCGTCTCCTCGAACATCCCCTTCATCTCCGTGGGTACGCCGGGGAAGGTGGCGACGAGCGCCCCGTCGAGCTCCAGGAGCGCGCCCATCGCCGTCCCCAACGGGTTCGGGATGAGCCGCGAGCCCTCGGGGAAGAGGACCTGCTTGTAGTTCGAGGAGGTCGGCTTGCGGCCGAAGCGCCTGAACATCTCGTCCACGTGCTCGCGCGCCTCGGGGTACTCGACCATCTCGCGCCCGGTGGCTAAGGCCAGGCACTCGTTCGTCAGGTCGTCGGAGGTGGGGCCGAGGCCGCCTGTGGTTATGACGAGGTCGGCGCGGGAGGTGGCCTCCCGCAGCGCGGCTACGATGCGCTCGCGGTTGTCGCCGACGGTGACGTGACGGTAGATGCCGACGCCCAGCGCCGCCAGCCGGGCGCTGATCCAGGCCGTGTTCGTGTCCACCAGGTCCCCGAGCAGCATCTCCGTCCCGACGGTCAGGATCTCGGCGCTCTCTATAGTTTCCTTTTTCGCGGCTTCTCCGGCGCTCGCCCCGGCGCCCGTGTTCTCTTTTTGCATCTCTCTATTCTACAATCCCCGCCATGACCAACGACCGCTCTTTGGAGGCCGCCGGGCGTTACGCCCGCGAGCGCCTCTCCGACAAGCGTTACGGGCACACCCTGCGCGTCGCCGAGACCGCAGAACGGCTGGCCGAAGCGCACGGCCTCGACAGGAAGGAGGCGCGTCTCGCCGCCCTGCTGCACGACTCGGCGCGCGAGGTGGACCCGGAGGAGTTGCTACAGCTCGCCGAGGAGCGGGGCCTCCCCGTCGGGGCGTTCGAGCGGGAGAGCCCGAAGCTCCTGCACAGCCCCGTGGCGGCGGAGCTTGCCAGGGAGGACCTCGGCGTCGAGGACGAGGCCGTCTTGGACGCCATCCGGGCACATACGACAGGCGCGTCGGGGATGGAGCCCCTCGCACTCGCGGTTTTCCTGGCCGACAAGATCGAACCCGCGAGGGACTACCCGGGCATCGAAGACCTGCGCGAGCTGGCCGGGAGAGACTTGAGAGGAGCCGCGAGGGTTTCCCTGGAAGGCTCGATATCCCACAACGAGGAGCGCGGACGCTCCGTCCACCCGGCAAGCCTGGAGGCGTTGGAGTGGCTAGGGAACGAGGGATCTAAAGAAAGCGGGGTATAGCGCGTAGACGCCGTAGCCCGCCGCTACCGCTGCCGCGAGCGCCACGACGAACTCCGCCGCCCCGCCGGAGCGCATCCCTCCCGGCGGCAGCAGCCTGAAGCGCCACCCCAGCGGCCAGAGCAGCGGCACGCCGGGCTTGTTGAGCGCGTCGGCGACGAGATGCGAGGCGTAGCCAGCCAGCAGCGCCGCGTACAGGCCGGGCAGGAGCGGTCCCAGGGGAGCGACGAGGACGGCGAAGAGCGCGACGCCCAGGAGAGAGTGCGTCAGGGTGCGGTGGCCGATGGTGCGGGCGAGGGTGAAGGAGATCGCGCGTAGCGCCCAACTCAAGGGGCGGGTCGCCGCGTTCAGGAGCGGGTTCTTGCGACGGCTGAGGCCGTTGCCCAGGGTGCTGCGAGGGTTGTCCACGTCCGGGAGCCAGGCGGCGACGACCGCCGCGGGGTAGGCATAGAAGGGGGGCTCACCCCCGGCCAGGAGCGAGCACCCGACGAGGGCCGCGACCCCGAAGACGGCGTGCGTGGTAGCGTTCATCCAGGGCGGCAGTGTAGCAACTTCGCCGCCGGTGGCCCCGCCCGAAGGCGTCGGGTCACAGATCTGCGGCCCGGATCATCGCCCGCTTCGAGTCGCGCGCGAACCGGCGCTGGAGCAGCCTGGCGAACGGGAAGCCGAGCCACGCTAGAGGTTGGTTCGGCCTGGAGAAGGCGAAGACGTCGTAGTGTACGGAGCCGTTTTGGCGGTCCCACTCGACGACGAACCGCTCCTCGCCCCTCTCGGCGTGACCGGGGAGCGTCCCGTAGGCAAAGCCAAAGCGTTTCACGTCGCCGCCGCTCTCCTCTAGCGTGTACACGACGCGAGCGGAGTTTAGCGACCGGAAGCCGAGGTGCCGGGCCAGCACGGCGACCGTCGTCCCGACCTCGAGCTTCTCGCCGGGTGGGAGGAGGTGTACCCAGCCGAGGTCGAACTGCCGCCAGCCCCGCAGGGCCTCGACCGCCCGCCGGTACGCCTCCTCGCCTTCCCCGAGCTTGACCCGGTAGCGGTCCGTCAAGTACCCTCTCGGCGTCGCGCCCTCCCTGGTAGCCCCGACTTCGTCGTAGGAGAACGGCAGGTCTCTCTGGGAAGCGATGAAACGCTCGACGAACGTCCCCGAGGGTTCTTTGCGTAGGAACACGGGTCAGGCCCCGACCTTCGAGGAACGCCCGAAGACCCTGTCCAGGCGCGCTCCGATCCTGGCCCAGTGCGAGCCATACCAGAACACGCGCCCGCACCCCTCGCAGCGGAAAAAGCTCTCCCGGGCCTCGGCCACCTTCGGTGGGACCAGATTCAGCACCGCCCCGGATGGCACTGCCTCTAGCTCCCCGTTGCACTCCATGCAGCGCGAGGGTCGCCGCTCCAGGCCGAACCTCTCGACTACCAGCCGCAGCTGCTTCTCGACCGGCGCGTGCGGGACGAGGAGTAGAGCCGCCTCGCCGTCCCGGATGGCTTTGCGCTCGAGGAAGCCGCGGTCGCTCGTCAAGAGGACGCGCCCCTCCTTCATCGCCACGCGGACGAGGTGGGCGTCCGAGACGTCGGTGCCTTCCCTGGCGTAGCGAGCGTCGTGGCCGGCCGCCCTGAGCCACTTCGCCAGGGCGCCGAGCATCGCGTCGCAGAGGAACTTCACGCCCGCTCTATCTTCCCGAGGAGCCGAAGCCGCCTTCGCCGCGGCCGTCGGCGGAGGCTTCCAGGAGCTCGACCTCGACGAAGACGGCTTCGGCGGCGCGGACGAGGACGAGCTGGGCGACCCTCATCCCCCTCTCGACCCGGAACGTCTCCTCGCGGTCGTGGTTTATGAGGGGGACCTTCAGCTCCCCGCGATAGCCGGAGTCTATGAGCCCCGGCGCGTTGACGAGCGAAACGCCGTGTCTCACGGCGAGCCCGCTCCTGGGCAGCACGAGCCCCGCGTAACCGGGAGGAACGGCGACGGAGATCCCGGTCCCCACCACCGCCCGCCCGCCAGGCGGCAGCGCCACACCCTCCGCGGCGACGAGGTCGTAACCCGCGTCCCCGGCGTGCGCCCGGATCGGTACGCATCCATGCGGCGACAGGCGACGGAACGCTACCTTCAAAGGACGACTCCGGCAAGCGATGGAGAGACGGAAGAGGGGAGACGCGCGGGGTTCATACGGGCGGTATGTTAGCACTTCAGCCCGTCAGCCAATCGGCGTTTCAGCTCGTCAGCGTTTGGGTTTGCCGGCTCTACTGGTTGGAACGAGCGCGCGACCTTCGGACAGGCAGCGAGCCCTTTAAGAACCTACTCCTATCGGGACGGCGCGACACCCTCCCCAAGCTCGCCGACGGTAGGCCATCAGAGGCGGCGTGCTGACAGGCTGAAGTGCTATTCTTAGACGTATGGAAGAGAAAAGCGCACGTTACCTGGTCACCTCTGCGTTGCCCTACGCCAACGGTCCGCTGCACGTAGGGCAGATCGTGGGCGCGTACCTCCCGGCGGACGTTTATGTGCGGTACCTGCGGGCGCGCGGCGAGGACGTGGTGTACGTCTGCGGTACCGACGAACACGGCGTCCCCATCACCCTAACCGCCGAGCGCGAGGGGAAGAGCCCGCGCGAGGTCGTGGACTACTGGTGGGCGCACATGAAGGAGACGTTCGAGCGGTTCGGCATCTCCTTCGACAACTTCTCGCGCACCTCGACCGAACTGCACGCCGGGAACACCCAGCTCTTCTACGAGAGGCTCAAGAGCGGCGGGTACATCTCGGAGGCGGAGAGCCAGCAGATGTACAGCCCGACGGAGGGACGTTTCCTGCCGGATCGCTACGTCGAGGGGACGTGCCCGGTGTGCGGCTACAAGGAGGCCAGGGGCGACCAGTGCGACAACTGCGGCTCGTGGTACGAGGCCTACGAGCTCATAGACCCTCACTCCAAGATCACGGGCGGGCCCGTCGAGGTCCGCGAGACGACCCACCTCTACCTGGACCTGCCGAAGTTCTCCGAGCGGTTGGGGGAGTACGTCTCCGGCCAGGACCACTGGCGCACCTCGGTCAAGAACTTCATACTCGGGGTGATAGACGCGGGTCTGGAGAAGCGGCCCATCACGCGCGACATAAACTGGGGTGTGCCAATCCCCGAGCCGGGCTTCGACGAGAAGCGCTTCTACGTGTGGTTCGACGCGTGCATCGGCTACGTCTCCTCGACCATGGAGTGGGCCGAGAGGATCGGGGAACCCGACCGCTGGCGCGAGTACTGGCAGGAGCCGGACACGCGCCTGATCCACTTCATCGGCAAGGACAACACCGTCTTCCACGCCGTGGTGTGGCCGGCGCAGCTCATGGGCGTCGGCGAGGGCGGCGAGGAGCCCTACGTGCTGCCCTACGACATACCGGCCAACGAGTTCATGAACCTGGAGGTGGTCCTCTACGGGGAGCGGCACCCGATGCAGATGTCCACGAGCCGCAACCTCGCCGTTTGGCTGCACGAGGCGCTGGACCGTTTCCCGGCCGACCCGTTGAGGTTCTACCTGGCGTCGGCGCTTCCGGAGACCGGGGACACGGTGTTCTCGTGGCGCGACTTCCAGGGGCGGGTGAACAACGACCTGATCGGGACCCTCGGCAACTACGTGAACCGCGTCCTCTCCTTCGCCGAACGCTACTTCGGCGGCGAGCTGCCGCAACCACAAGAGCCTTCCGAGGAGGCGAGCGAGGTCTTCGCGGACTTCAAGGAGCTCGAACGGCGCTACGAGGAGAAGATGCTCTCCATCCGCCCGCGCGAGGCGTTGGGCGAGCTGTTGGCGATGGGCCGCCGCGCCAACCGCTTCTTCGACGGTCAGGCGCCGTGGAAGAGTCGTAAGGAAGACCCGGATCAGGCCCGCGCCTCGCTCTACGCCTGCTCGGTCTTGCTCGGCTCGATCGCCTACCACGCCGCCCCATACGTCCCGGAGGCCGTCGAGCGCCTGCGCGGCTTCTTCGACGGCCCCGTCGCGAGGATCTCCGACCTCGAGAAGCTGCCGGAGGCTTACCGCGTCTCCGGCGCCAAGCCGCTGTTCGTGCGCGTCGAGGAGGCGGAGGTGGAGGCGGCCGAGGAGAGGCTCGCCAGCGCGGCGAAGAGCTGAGGGCTTCCGGCGGTCAACGCCGGTCTTCGTGTTTCCCGTTCTTGCCGACGGCTGAATGCTGACGGCTGACGGCCAGACGAAGCGCCAGGGCGAAGATCGCCATCCCCGTCCCCACGACCGTCAGGAGGGCCGCCCGCAGCCCGGCGAGCTCCGCTAGGCCGCCGACGATCACGGGCCCCAGGAGGAACCCGCCGTACCCCAGAGTGGTAACGACGGAGATGGCCGCCCCGGCCCGCCCGGGCGGCGCCGCGTCCCCGGCCAGCGAGAAGGCGCTGGGGACGACGGCCGAGAGGGCGAGCCCCACGAGGAGGAACCCGGCGACGACGATCAAAGGCTCACGCGTCGCGAGCGAAAGCGCCATCCCGCCGGCAGCCATCAGGCCCGCCGACGAGAGGACCCGACGCTCGCCGAGGCGCCCCACCACCCACGCGGTCCCGAGCCTTCCGACCGCCATCGCGGCGAAAAAGACGGCGACGCCGGAGCCGCCGAGCAGGGCGGGGAGGCCCAGAGACTGCCGGAGGTAGACGCCGGACCAGTGCTCCATCTCGCCTTCGGAGAGGAGGCCCAGCGTGGCGATCACGGCGACGAGCAGCAAAGGGAGGTTGCCGTATAGCCCGTGCCGGCCCGGCTCCCGCCCGCCCTGGGTTGGCTCGCTGCTCCCGGGAAACTTCGTCGCGGCGACGGCGAGGAGGAGGGCGGCGAGCGGGACGAGGATGCTCAGGTACACGTACCGGTAGCCCACCCCCACCTCCACCAGGGCGCCCGCCCCGAGCGCGCCCAGCATGGCGCCGGCGCTGAAGGCCGCGTGCAGCAGGGGCATGAACCGCCGTCCGCTCGTCTGCTCCAGGTCGACGGCGGCGGCGTTGATCCCGACGTCGTACAACCCCGACGCCGCATAGAGCACCACGAGCGCCGCGACCAGCGCCGCGTAGCTCCCGGAGAAGGCCAACCCCACGACGCCGACCCCGAACACGGCGGCCGCGAGCGCGATGAGCGTCCGCCGCCCCAGAGAGTCGGCGGCCCAGCCGAGGAGGGCCATCGCGGCGATCGAGGCCACAGCCCCGAAGAAGAGCGCGAGCCCCAGAGGCCCCGGCGAGAGCCCTAGAGCCCGGCTCAGGTCCGAGAGCAAGACCGCGAAAAGGCCCCAGAACAGCCCGAAGAACCCGAAGGCCCACAGCTCGACGGCCAGCAGCCACCGATGGCTACCCACGCCTCCGGCTACTCCACCTCGTAGCTCTTCGCCACGCCGCGCCTCCTCCGTCGTCTACTCCAGCGCCGCAGAGAGGATACAGTACCCGCCACGCGCGCGGCGGAGCCTCCATACCCTTCTCGCCAACGGCCGCGCACGGTGGCACAACCGTCCACGGTTCGCCGCCGGGAGCGACCCGTCGGGCCAAGCGAGACGAGGACTACGGCCAGCACCAGAGCCTGCACATCGAGGCGGAGATGGCGTTCGAGGGCGAAGGAGCGGTGAGCCCGACGAGGAGCGTGCCCCCGCCCTGCTCGCCCGGCGCTACGACCCCGACGACTTCCACGTCCTCGTCACCGAGAGGGGGTTTTCGTGCCGCGCCAGGAGGACGACGGGCTGGGGTCTCCCGCGGCCTCGGCTACGCCTTTCTGTGGCGGGTCGTCACCTTGTGGGTGCCGTCGGGGAGGGGTTGGATCCGGTAGTCGCCGAAGAGGATCGGGTCGGCGACGGCGAGGCACAGGAAGAGGCGCATGGCGAGGTTGCGTATCTCGCTCTCGGCGTGCTCGTCGGCGCGCATCTCGACGATGTGCCTCAAGGCCCTGACGTTCCCCGTGAACACCATCGGCGCCTCGGTCTCGTTGGGCAAGAGCGAGCGCGCCGTCTGCTGCACCTTCTTCCTCGCGTCCGTCTTATAATCCGCGGAGAGCATCCCGCTCCCGCCCTCCTGCCGCGCGAGAAGGCGCTCCGCCATCGCCTCGTATCCTGCCGCCGCCCCGTCGGCTCTCTCCTCGAAGAACCGGTGCAACTCCTCGTCTTCCTGGTATTCTGGCCGCTCCACGAAGCGCAGCACGCTTCCGGAAACGTAGCGCTGACTAACCTGCGAAACCCCGACGCCCGCGCGATGCCGTACCAACTCGTGCGTCACGCTGCGGCTTATGCCGTAGAGTAAGAAACTGAAATTAGAATGCTCCAGGACGCTTCCGTGCCCAGCCGAGGTCAGCCGCTCGAAGTAGGCGGCGGCGTTCTCGTTGGTCGTGCGCCGGGGGCCGAACGACATGTAACACGTCTGCCCGGCCGTCTTGCACAGTTGGGAGGAGGCTGGCAGCGCGGTGGGATCGTTGACGTACTCCGGGAAGCCTAGATCCGGGTCGAAGCCTTCGAGGAAGCCGCCAAGGCCCGCGACGTTCGTCTGCGGCCTCGCCAACATCACCACGCCCGGCGATTTCAGGTAGGCCGTCCCCGCCGCCGTGCGGTAGACCGGCACGTGAATGGCGGGGAAGCCGTCCGTCACGGTCCCGCCGAGCTCCACGAACAGCTCTTGCACGCGCCCGACGTCTTGCTCGGTCTTCTCCACCAGGCTGGCTCCCTTCTCCGGTCGGCTCCGGGCAAGGTTACCTCATCCGGTAGGGGTTATCTCCCGGGACCCGCCGCTGGCTCGCCGCTCAGACCGCTTCGGAGAGGGCACGCCTGAGAGCGCCGGCGTGGCGGCCGGTGCGGATGGTCCTGAGAGCTTTGATCTCGACCTGCCGCGCCCGCTCCTGGGAGATGCCCAACGCCTCCGAAACCTCGCGCAGGGTGCGGGTCTTGCTGCCGTCGAGGCCGTGACGCATCTGCAGGATGCGGGCCTCACGCTCAGGGAGGGCGGCGACGGCTTCGCGCAAAGTCCACTCCCACGCTCCGACCTCGACGCGGGCGTAGTCCTCCCCCGCCCGCTCGTCGGGCAGGAGGTCACCTATCTCCGCGCCCTCGTCCGCCCCGTCGCGCC
>JADDPV010000031.1 GCA_016781705.1 Rubrobacter sp. | reverse complement strand
ATGGGAGCACTGGCCGTCGGGGCCGGAACGGCCATCGGGCTAGCGGTCCCCGAGACACGCAAAGAGCACGAGGTGATGGGCGAGGCCCGGGACAACCTGGTGGATAAGGCTCAGGATAAGGCCCAAGAAGCCCAGCAGAAGGTCCAGAGCGTCGCGGAGGAGGCCCAGAGCGCGGCCAAGCAAGAGGCCCAGAACCAGGGCCTTGCCAACTAGTAGAGCGACACGCCGGAGAATCGTGGGCACGGCCTCCGGCCGTGCCCACGACGGTTTTTGGAAGGGGAGAAGCGATGTGGCGCTGGAGGCGGGGCAACACCCGGGGTGGCTGCGTACTGATACCGATACCTTGCGAGTGCCTCTTGTCCCCGATTCTTATCCTCTTGCTCCCCGTGCTGGCCCTTCTCTGGGCGTTCGTCTTCTAGGTCTGCTCCCAGAAGAGGCCAGATAGGGCAACTCTTTCTGTGGAGCGTGATCGACGCAGGGAACCGGTTTCGCCTCGGCAAATCCCTGCGAACTCGGTGAGTATCGGGGGCGGTAGGTAAGCTTAGTGCATACTCAGGCGGCATTTTCGGCGAGGGACAGGTGCTCGTGATGCGGGCACCCGAAGGCCGCGCAAACCCGCTCCGCCAGCTCGTGGGCCCCGAGCAACCCGTCGGCCTCCGCGACGCGTCGCTTGCCGTGCACCCACTTGGGCTCTATAGGGTTGAGCCACGGGCTCTGCTTCGGCAACAAACAGCCTATGATCCTTACGCCCTCCTTGTGTCCCTTCTTCACCCCCCGGTTGTGCTCGCCCACCCACCGCCTGACCTCGCGGCTTATGTGCCAGGAGGCGTTGTCCCACACTGGAATTACAACGGTTTGGCGGACACTTCCTCGCTACGCCACCGCCGCCTCCTTCGTCCCCAGATCTTCGTAGCTCTCCGGACTCACGTAACCGAGCGCGGAGTGCAGCCTCCTTCGGTTGTAAAACACCTCCAGGTACTCGAAGATCCCACTCCTTGCGGACCCCCTGGTGGGGAACCGGCGGCGGTGGACCAACTCGCATTTGAGGGTGGAGACGAACAACTCCGAGATGGCGTTGTCCAGGGCGGACCCCGCCCTTCCCATCGAGGGGGCGATGCCCGCCTCTTCGAGCTTCTTGCCGAAGGAGAGCGCCGTGTATTGCACCCCCCTGTCCGAATGGTGCACGAGGCCCGCGGCCGGCTTGCGTCTCCACACGGCCATCTCCAAAGCGTCGACCACCAGCTCTGTTCTGAGGTGGGATGCCATCGGCCAGCCGACGATCCTCCTCGAATAGACGTCGAGCACGAAGGCGAGGTACAGGAAGCCCTCATCCGTCGGGACGTACGTTACGTCCGCCGTCCAGAGGCGATCCGGCGCGGTGGCGACAAAGTTCCTCCTCACGAGGTCCGGAGCGGGCGCGGCGCGAGGATCGCGGCGGGTGGTGCGGCCCAGCGATGGACCAGCCCGTCCCACATGAGCTCGCCCTCGATCTTCTCGACGGTCGCCCGCATGCGAGGGTCGTCGGCGGGCAGGAAGCCGACCAGCGGCATCATCAGGACCGAAGCGTCGAGCTCCTCGGAGCCGAACGCCCCGGTAAAGGCGCCGGCCTCTTCGCTCCAGCCCTGTATTTATCGTCGGACTGACCCGCATTTACGTAATGGACGACAAGTAACTGCGAAGGCAGGAAATCAAGGTTACGCAGAGGTTTCAGGAACGTTCAACGGGAGGGTCCCCGTCGGGCACTTGCGCTTGGCCGCTGACGGCGGACAGCTCTGGCAGTTACGCACAACCGCGGGAAGCGTGCGGACGCGGGCTATCTCCGCTGGAACGTTTGAAGCATCGGTGTGCAGAGGGGGCGGGACGGTGCTAACCGAATGATGGAATTCAAGGGGCCTCAGGGTAGACAATGGTATGTGACCCTGGTGGCGGTGGGCGGGTTGATGTTAATGCTGTTGCTCGCCGGGGTGGTCGGGCTGCTGCTGAACGAGCGCGTGGATCGGATCACCAGGCAAGCCTTCCTCTACGACGTCGAGCTCCTCGACGACAGCGACGACCTTCTGGCCGCCATCCTGGAGGTGCGCCACTACCACCGCAACATCGCCTTCACCGGTTACTCCGAGGACCAGGCGGCAGGGCTGGACGACGCCTACCTTACCCTGCTGGGGGAGACCGAGGAGTTGGAAGGGCTCCGCGTGCCGGAGGACTCGCCGCAGCCGGAGCAGATCCGCGCGATGGCGGAGAAGTACCACGACAACGTCCGCCCGGCATTGGACCTCGCCGATACCAACCCGGAAGCTTTCGAGGAGGTGAGCGACCGCGAGTTAGCGAGGCTTGAGGAGATGAGGCGGGCGGCGGAGGAGATCGAGGAAGAGGGCGAGGAACGCTCGGAGAGCGCGCTGGAGAGCGTGGAGCGGGCGACGTCCACCACGCGGCTGGTGCTGCTGGTGACGATCGGCGGGCTGCTGCTGGTCGGGGCGATGCTGGCCTACGCCGCCGTCCACGTTGTCACCGAGATGCGACGCTCGTATGCGAGGCAGAAGGAGGCGGCCAGAGCGGCGGAGCGCGCCTCCAGGGCGAAGACGGACTTCGTCGCCGACGTGTCGCACGAGCTGAGGACCCCCCTCACGGTGCTCAAGGGCAACGCCGAGCTCGGTCTGGCGCTGGAGGAGGATTGCTCCCACGGCGAGATCCTGGAGGCGATAGTAGAGGAATCGGAGAACATGACCTCGATGGTCGAGGACCTGCTCTTCCTCACCCGCTCGGACTCCGCGTCGCTGCCACTGGAGATGGAGCCTATTGGGGTCGAGCAGTTCCTGGCGGGAGTGGCGGACCGCGCTCGGGTCTTTCTGGAGCAGCGTGGCGTGACCTTCCGGACCGAGATCAGGGGAGATGGGGAGGTAAACGTCGATCGCAGGAGAGCCGAGCAGGCTATCATGGTTTTCGTGGACAACGCCGCCAAGTTCGGCTCGCCCGAAGAGCTCGTAACGCTCAGCTCCGCCACGGAGCGCGGCGAACTGCGCGTGACGGTCAAGAACCGGGGACCGACGATACCCGAGGAGAGCCTACCGTACGTCTTCGAGCGTTTCTATCGGGTCGACAAATCCCGGGAGCGCAAACGCGGCGGGACGGGCCTGGGGCTCGCCATTGCCAAGACCATCGTCCAGGCTCACGGCGGCCGGGTCGAAGCAAGAAGCGGGGAGAGAGAAGGCACGCGGATGTCCCTGTACCTGCCGCTTGTAGCCGCGAGTCTCAGCTCGGGTGGTTATGAGAAGTCCGCGGACGGGAGCACGGGGTGAGAAAGGGCAGGGTGCTGGTCGTGGAGGACGACGCCAAGGTCGCGGATCTGCTCAAACGCGGTCTGGGCTTGAAGGGCATCGACGTGACGATCACCGAGGACGGGCTGGCGGGACGCGAGGCGTGGGACCTGGGAGGATTCGCCCTCGTGTTGCTCGACGTGATGCTGCCGGGCGTGGACGGCATAAGCCTACTCTCCGAGCGCCGGGCGGCCGGGGACGAGACTCCGGTTATCCTGCTCACCGCCCGCGACGAGCAGGAAGCGGTGGAACGCGGCATGGAGGCCGGGGCGACGGAATACGTCGCCAAGCCGTTCTCCTACGCGGATCTCGTCTCCCGCGTGACGTCCTACCTCCCCGGCTAGGACGCCCCCTCGCGCCGTTTGCGGACGATCTCCTCTATACGCTCCAACTCCTGGAGTACCGACTCGGCGCTGCGCGTCCGCTCCCCGTCTTCGGTGTCCTCTCGCGCCAGGACGAGCTCGACCTCGCCCCGAATCACCGTCAGCTGCCCGCGCAGGTCGTGCGCGAGGTCTCCGAGCGCCCGCTCCTCATCCTTCCTGGCCGCCCGGCGCTCCGCCGCATGAGCGTACCCTCCGGCGAATGCCCCAATCAGGCTGCCGGCCAACACGACCGCGCCTCCTATGACGAGGTCCGTCTGCGAGGCGCCGGAGCCCCCGCGGCCCGCGTACCAGATCCAACCCCAGGCCGCCACGAGCCCCAGCGCCGGAGGGAGCGCGTAAGAAGCCGACGTGAGCCGCGCCGAGGGCGAGAGGCGAAGCCCCTTCAACTCCCCGAACACCTTCAGGGCCGCCACTTCGGCGACCACGGCGACGACGATTCGGACGGCGAACAGGGCGAGTATGCCGCCCGTCTGCCAGAGTAGACCGGCGAGCGCGGGTCCGACCGCTTCGCCGAGGCTTTGCGAAGTATCGAGGACACCGAGGCGCTTGCCGCGGCGCTTGGGGTCGGCGGCGGAGATCTCGGCCACCGCCGAGGCCCACGCGGGCTTGAAGGCGGCCTTGCCTGAGTCGTCCACCGTACGCGCGAAGGCGAGCCCGAGGAAGGTCGGGCTCAGGAGGTAGAGGAACGAGGAGCCGATGTTGGCGGCCGAGCGCCAGATGAGCCCGAACGTCCGTCCGCGCCGGTCCGTGATCCAGCCGAACGCCGGCCCGGAGAAGAGGAAGACCGCCGCGGACAAGCTGTAGATGACCCCGGCCTGCGCCTCCGAGAGCCCCGCGTACTGCGTGGCGAGCACCGGGAAGATGCCGTGGACCATGTACGCGCTCGTCACCACCAGCATCCCTACCGACGCCGGGCCCGCGAACTCCCGCAGCATCGCCAGCGTCTCCCTCACCCCTCCCTCCCGGACCATCTCCTCCTCCGGCTCTTCCTCGCGTGCCTCCTTCCCTTCCCCGGCGACCTCGCGCAGCCCGAACCAGGCGGCGACCATCGGTGGGACGGACATGATGAGGATGATGGTAAAGAGCAGCCGGTAGTCGCTGCCCGTGGCCGATATCAGGATGCCGGCGAGCCCCGCCCCCGCGACGCTGCCGGTGCTTTTGAAGCTGGAGTAGAGGCTGTAGGCCGTCCCGACCCGTCCCTCGGCGTCGCGCACGATGACGCCGAGGGAGGCGACCTCCCTGCCGGCCGCGCTCGCTCCCTGCAACGCCCGCACCAGCGCGAGCCCGAGGAAGCTGCCCGAGAAGATCAAAGCCGCCGCCGCGACCACCCGCGCCAGCGCCCCCAAGGTGTAGACCGCGCGCACTCCGATGCGGTCCGCAAGCCATCCGGCCACCGGCTTGAGCGGCAGCACGAGGACCGTCCGCAGGCTGACGAGCAACCCGATCTGGGCCACCGAGAGCCCGATGCTGTATGCGTAGAGCGGGAGCGCGAAGCTGACCATCCCGAACGCGAGCCGCCCCAGGAATCCCTCGGCGACGACCGTCGCGACCGCGATGCGCGGACGACGCGCCCTCAGCGACACGCGCCCTCCAGCGCCCGCCCGACCTCCGCGAGCAGAGCCCCGACCGCCTCCGGGAAGCCTCGGTAGCCGGGGAACGGATTGGCGTCTATGATGACCGGCTCGTCCCCGTCGAACCTCAGGTCCACCCCGAAGCAGGACAACCCAAGGGCCTCGCCCGCCACCAGGACGATCTCCTCCGTCCGACGGCCCAGGTCCACGGGTGAGATCTCGTCCCTGGCGAAGCTCCTCGCGCCGAAGAGTTTCTCTCCGGCAAAGCACCGCCCGTCCGCGACGTAGACCTTGACGTCAGCCTCCTCGCCACCCACGCGGCGCTGAAGCAGCCGGGTCCCGTCGTCCGTCACGAACGAGTGACCGTCCTCGATCTCCGCCGGAACGACGAGCGGCGCGGCGCCCTCGTGGAACGTGACCCCACGCCCGTGGACCCCACGCACCGGCTTTACGACCCACCCTCCGTCTGTAGCGGGCAGGTCAGCACCCGTGTTCGCACCGAACAGAAACGTCTCCGGGATGGGCAGCCCGGCGGCGGCCAGGCGGGCCGCCGTATCGGCCTTGTCGTGGACCCGGAAGGTCGCGCGGGCGGGGTTCAAGAACGCCATGCCACCTCCCTCCTCGGCGACGGCGCGAGAGAGGGCGAGGTCGGTGGCGGACTTGAGCAGGACAAGGCGCGGACGGGATGTCTGCGAGGGTTCGTAGAGTTCGCGCTCCGGCACCCGGACGGAGACGTCGGCTCCGGTGGCGGCGAGATTCTCCAGGAGCGAGCGCATCACGGGGTTCACGGCGGGCTCTCCGCCGCGCTCCTCGACCCACAGCTCCATGCGGGCTCCGCGGGTCAGCGCGCCACCCCCCTGCTCATGCGCTCACGGAAGCGCCCGGAGATCAGGCGCGTCAGCTCGTCGTGCCGATCCAGCGTGCCGACAGTGGCGAGCACCTCGTCGGGTCCCAGAAGTGAGACCTCGCGCTGAAGGTCCAGAGCCTGCGGGTCGTTGGGCTCGGCGTAGCCGAGGGCCGCGGCGGCGGCTCCGGCGAGCGCGAACGGCTCGAAACCGGCAGCCGTCGCCGCCACGGCGGGCCCGATCAAGCGGTCGTCGTGGCCGAGCTTGCGGCGCGGCTCGCGCCCTACGCGGGAGATCGGGTCGCGTAGAGCAGGGTCGAGGTAGAGGGACAGGATCTTCTCGGCGGAGTGCGGAGGGATGGGCTCGGAGCCGGGTCGGGAGTCCAGATAGAATTTGAAGGCGGCTCCGGCCTCCTCCACGACCGCGGTCACAGTGTCGCAGATCTCCGGCTGCTCCATCGCCTCATCCAGCCTCTCGCACCCGGCGTGCCAGCCGAGGTACGCCGCCGCCGCGTGCCCGGCGTTGAAGATCCAGAGCTTCTCCACCATCCGGTCATTGAAGGAACGGACGAGCGTGAGTCCGGGCACCGACCCGTCGAGCGGGGGCAGCCCCGGAACGAGGGAGGCGCCGTCCACGTAGCAGTCATCCTCGCGGTTGGCGTCGAAGCGCATCCCCTCCGGGGTGATGTCGCGCTTCGAGACGGTGCGCCACAGCGCAGCCCCGCCGATCCCGACCCTCCTCCCGACCTCGCGGGCCAGGGCGGGTTCGGCCTCGATAATGCCCGCGGCGAATAGCTGCGCGCTCCGGGGGCTGTTCTCGAAGGCGATGACGTTGACGGGCCTGCCAGTGGTCTCGAGCCGGTGTCGCAGTGCTGGAGCTAGCGTCCGGCCCACGTCGCGGAGCGAAGTCGGTCCGACCGCCGTTGCGACGAGACTCGCCTCCGCCGCGAGATTCGCCAGCTCCGTCCCTTCCCGAGAAACCGCCGAGACGCCGCCGACCCAGCGGTCCTCCGCACCGCCGCCCACCGTCCTGAGCCACAGGCCACCGCCTTCGTTGATCGCCTCGCGGACCTCCCCGTTGCGGCACACGAGGGTGGTCTTCCACCCTGCGCCTTCGAGCAGCGGCGCAAAGTGGCCGCCAGCCACGCGGCCCGCCCCCATCACCAGGCACCGCGGCGCGCCCGTCACAGCACCTCCTCCATCGCGCGTTCTTCCGCGGCGCGCTCGATCTCGGCCGCCAGCGCCTCGGGCGCGCCTTCGAGTCCCTTGTAGCCGGGGAAGGCGTTCGTGTCCACGAGCGACCAGCCTTCCGGCCCCCGCACGAAGTCGCAGCCGTAGCAGGTGAGCCCGAGCAGTCGGCCCGCCTCACGCGCCGCGGCGGCTACTTCCTCGGGTACATCCGCCGGGCGCCCGAGCTTCTCTTGCAGGCCGCGCGCCGGGAACGGGCGCTCGATAGCCGCCATCCACCCGCCCGCCACGTACACCTTCAGGTCGTCGCCTTCGTGCGGAACCTTCTCCATGACGAGGTACGGCCCCGACGGCATCCTGACGGCCAACTCTTCGATCTCCCCGGCTTCCGCGGTCCACAGCCCCGCTCCCTGGTGGCCGCAAGCGGGCTTCAGGATCAGGGTTCGGTTGACCCATGACCCGAAACGCGCCCTGATTGATCGCGCCCGGTTGGGGCCGAGGTACGCGAAGCAGAACGCGGGAACCGGCAGTCCGGCGCGGCGCAGGATGGCCGCGCTCGCCAGCCTGTCTTCCGCCACGCGGGTCGCCTCCGCGGAGTTCAAAGAGGGCACGCCATGAGCTTCCGCGGCGGCGGCCAGGTGCAACGCCGCAGCGGACTCGGACTTGAGCACCGTCAGGTCCCACGAGGGGCGCTCGTTGAGCCGGAAGGAGCCGTCCTCGCCGTGTACCGCCTCGACCCGCGCGCCCCTCTCGCGCAGCAGCGGGGCGAGACGCTCGAAGAGGGAGCCGCTGCGTCCGGCGGTGGGGTGCTGGTTGCAGAGGAAGCCGATACGCAGGCCGTCCAACGCGTCGTTCATGAGAGACCACGCACCATAGAGCTCAACGAGTTGCGACCGGCCTCGCGCACAACGGACTCCATCTCAACCTTCGTGAGAACGTAGCGGGCGATCTCCTCGCCCGCCTCCGGCACGGCGGAGTAGGTCGGGAAGTCGTTTACCTCGATCACGTAGGGACCGTCCGGCGTCATCGCCACGTCCACTCCCCACAGCTCCAGCCCGCAGGCCCTTCCGCAGGTGAGTGATATGTCCCTCAGTTGCGAGTCGAGCTTCACCAGCTCCGCCCCTTTGGACGGTTTTATCACCGCGGGCCCCGGTCCTTGGAAGTTGACCGGCGAGGGCTTGCGTACCGCCCACACCTTCGTCCCGATGCCGTAGAGCTTCAGATCCCACCCGTCGTTCTCCAGAAGCTCCTGGGCCAGATAGAGAGAGCTCCGTCCGGAAAGGGGGGAAGATCTTCTACGTCCTCCGCTTGTGAAAGAAGAGAGATCCCGCGCGAGCCATCTCCATCGTAAGGTTTGACGACCAGGGGGTACTGTTCGGGGGGTATCTCGCGGAAGGCCGAGGCGTCGGCGGCGAACCAGGTCTTCGGAAGCGGCAGGCCGTGCTGATGCAGGATGGCCTGCATGACGATCTTGTTCCGCACCAGCTCTATGGACCTGGGCGTGTTTATGGCGAGAACTCCTAAGGCCGAGGCCGCCGCCAGCAGCCCGAGCCCGGCGAGGTCGCGCCCCCGGCTCAACACCGCGTCCCACGGCGGCGCTTCCGACGGGACGTCGAACAGACGCCCCTCTTCCGGCACGATCAGTGGGACGCTGTACCCAGCGGCCTCCAGGGCCTCGCACGTCTCGATGAGCGCCCGGTTTTTTAGGTGCCGCTGCTCGACAAGCACGGCTACTGTAGTGTTGCCCATAGCCTAGATTTCCCCCCGCTCACCGGGTCCCACCCGGCGCAACAGGGCGCGCACGCGCGCCTCGAACTCCATGAAGCTGAACGGCTTGGTGAGGTAGTCGTCGGCCCCGAGGTCGAGGCCGCGCGCCTTGTCCACCTCGGAGTCGCGCCCGCTCAGGAGCATCACGGCCACGTCGCTGGACTCCCGGATCCGGCGCAGCACCTCCCAGCCGGAGAGGTCCGGCATGATGACGTCGAGGACCACCAGATCCGGCGCCCTCTCCTCGAAGACCTCCAACGCCTCTGCGGGAGTCACCGCCGTCTCCACGTCCACGCCGTTCTTGCTCAGGGCCAGGCGTACCAGCGCCAGAAGCCTCTCGTCGTCATCCACGACGAGGACCTTGTGCCTGCGGCTCTCAGAGCTTTCGCCTGTGTCCATCGCAGCCCTTTCCTCCAGTGGATTCAGTGCCACGCGCCTCTGTGCCCGCATCGATAGCTTCTTGTTGATCTGGTCGCTTCCCGCCCTGCCCCGCCAGCGGGCCCTTCAGAACACCGTTTGGCGAGGAGGCCGATTATTGCCATCGCAGGCCCCCTCTGCGACCGGGATTTCACCCTCGGTTAAGAAATGCATACTCTGGCGTCGAAAAATACCCTCTGCGTCGAGCCTTTGCCTTGGCCCCCGGTTCTCCACGGTTACCCTCCAGGCGGCTCTCAGCCACTCGTCTCGTTCGCTGGGGTAGTGTCCGCGTAAGTGTGTAAAAAGCACACTTGACTCTCTGCAAGAATGGCAGCCCGGTGAGGTAGTGTCCGCCTGAGTGTGTAAGAAGCCGAGGTCGTTGACGAAAACGGCCACCGTGTGGTTCCTACTCGAAGTGGATTAGCGAACCGCGAAGGAGACACCGTCACGATGGCCGATGAGTTGAGGATAGGACTCACGGAGTTGTTGCGCAAGGCGCAGGTAGAGGGCGACGCAGACTTCTTAAAGGAGGGCGTACGCGCGCTCTCCCAGGCGATCATGGAAATGGAGGTCGAGGATCACGTAGGCGCCGCCCGCCACGAGCGTACCCTCGGACGCAAGGGCCAGCGCAATGGCTACCGCGAGAGAGTCTGGGACACGAGGGTCGGGGCTGTTGAGTTGAAGGTGCCGAGGGTCAGAGATTCGAGCTACTTCCCCTCGCTCTTGGAGCCGAGAAGGCGTGCCGAGAGGGCACTCGCTGCGATCGTACAGGAAGCCTACGTCCATGGCGTCTCCACTCGCAAGGTGGACGAGTTGGTGAAGGCTTTAGGCATGACGGGCATCTCCAAGAGTCGGGTCTCCGAGCTCTGCGAGGAGTTGGACGAGGAAGTCGAACGTTTTCGCAGCCGGCCGCTGGAAGGCTCCTACCCCTACGTCTGGGTCGACCCACCTATCTGAAGGCCCGCCAGGACGGTCGGGTGGTCTCCGCGGCGGTGGTCATCGCCGTAGGGGTAAACGCGCAGACCGGCGAGAGGGAAGTGTTGGGCCTGGATGTGGGACCCAGCGAGGACGGTGCTTTCTGGAGCGCCTTCTTGCGCTTTGGTGGCGAGGGGACTCTCGGGCGTGCGGCTCGCAACCAGCGACGCCCACCGCGGTTTGAAGAGGGCCGTCGAGGCAGTCCTGGTCGGGGCCTCGTGGCAGCGCTGCAGGGTTCACTTCATGAGGAACGCCCTCTCTTTGGTCCCCAAGGCGGCCCAGCAGATGGTGGGCGCCACCATCCGCACCGTCTTCGCCCAGCCCGATGCCCATAGCGCCCGCGAGCAATGGCGGCGAGTCCCGGACGGTTTCCGGCATCGGTTTGCGAGGCTCTCGGAGCTGATGGAGGAGGCCGAGGAAGACGTACTGGCCTACGCGAGCTTCCCAGCCGAGCACTGGCAAAGGATCTGGTCGAACAACCCGCTACTGCTCCGTTCCTCAAAGGCGGTACACATAAGCTCGTGACCGAAC
>JADDPV010000236.1 GCA_016781705.1 Rubrobacter sp. | reverse complement strand
ATGCGCTGGGCGCGAGCTCGGAGACGGACTCCAGGCGCTCTTTTAGCTGACGGTTGGAGACACGGTAGATGAGTTGCTCTGCGGCGTCCAGGGCCTGCGTCACGTCCTCGGGCTCGGAGAAGGCCTCCTCGGTGATGTGGCTGCCGGCGTCTATGACGGCCCTGAGGAGGGCCTTGTCGCGCACGAGGCGGGCGTAGCGCCCGGCGTTGGCCGCCGTCGGAACGCTCTCGACGAGCCGGAAGACGTACTGGCGGCCCCCGATCGCCTCGAACTCGCCGACGTTCCTGAGCTCGCCGGAGAGCGTGAGCTGGTCTATAGGCTCGCCTCTGGCGTAGAGGCTCATCATGGCCCGGTAGAGGACGCGGTGGGTCTCGGAGTAGAAGTCCTCGGGGTCCAAGGTCTCCGCCACGACGGAGACGGCGGCTTCGGAGACGAGCATCGCGCCGATGACGGCGCGCTCGGCGTCGAGGTCGTGCGGAGGGACGCGAACCGATTCCGGCCCGGTTTGCACCCCACGGATCCTACCCCTCCCGCGCTCCATGTCTCCTAGCATGAACGATAAAGGACCCCATTACAAGACGGGGTCCTTTACCTTCCGGTCGAGGTGGCAGCTAAGGCTGCACCTTAGCTTTACAGCTTGGGGACGACGATGATCTTGACGCTGGCCTCGATGTCGCCGTGGACGTGGATGGGGACCTGGTGGGTGCCGAGGGCTTTGATGGGCTCCTCGAGCCTGACGCGGCGGCGGTCTATGTGGACGCCGCGCGCTCTTTCGATAGCGGAGACGATGTTCGCGGGGGTGATGGAGCCGAAGATCCGCTCGTCCTCCCCGGTGCGCGCCTCGATGGTGATGACCGACTTGTTCAGGGTCTCGGCGACCTCGCTCGCGCGCTCGGCCATGCGGCGGTCGCGCTCGGCGCTCTCCTCCATCTCGCGCTTCGCCTCCTCCAGCTTCGAGGGGGTCGCGACCTCGGCGAGGTTGCGCGGCACCAGGAAGTTGCGCACGTAGCCGCGGCTCACGTCCACGATGTCGCCCCGTTGCCCGATCTTCTCGACGTTCTGTTTGAGGATCACCTGCATGCCAGCTTCCCCCCTCCTATTGTCCGGCCACGTAGGCCAGGAGCGCCATCTCGCGGGCGCGCTTTATGGCGACGGCGGCCTCGCGCTGGTGCTGGGGGCACAGGCCCGTCACCCGGCGCGCCCGGATCTTGCCACGCTCGCTGGTGAAGCGCCGCAGCATGTTGTAGTCCTTGTAATCCACGTAAGCGATGTTCTCCTTGCAGAACACGCACGGCTTGCTCTTTACCGGCCTCTCGCGGCGCGAGCCACCGCTCCTCCTAACACCCATACGTCGTATCTCCTTCTCCGATAAACCCTACTATTACTTAGCCCGAAACCTCGGCGGGCTCGGGGAGCGGCTGGTGGGCGTAGGTCGGCGGTAGCCTGACGATTATGTGCCGCAGAACGTCGTCCGAGACCCGCAGGATGCGCTTCAGCTCCGTGAGCGTCCGCTCGCCGGCGGTGAACTCCACAACGAAGTAGAAGCCGTCGGGGCGGTGGTCGATCTCGTACGCCAGCTTACGTCTGCCCCAGTTGTTCACGTTCCGGACCTCGCCGCCCGTGCGCTCGATGATCGTCTGAAAACGCCCGACGGTGCCCTCGACCTGCTCCTCGTCGAGCTCCGGGATGACTATGAGCATGACCTCGTAAACTTCTATCTGGATCGCCTCCTCTGGTCTGGTACGGCTTCCCGGAACGGACGGCTCCGCCCGGAAAGCAGGGGCTGTACGTATTGTTCGCGCCAGAGTCTACCAGGTATGCCCCTCACCAACAAACGCCTGGATGGTCGGCAACCGTCAGTCGCGGGCGGCCTTGTAAGCCTCGAACTCGGGCCCCACGGAGGTAGAGAAGATCGTCTCGAGAGCCCTATCCCCGCCGGCCTCTGGCACGAGGAAGTTCGGCTGGGCGTAGTCGAGGACGACGAACGGCACCGGGCGGGTCTGCACCACGCGGTCCCCATACAGGGTCGCCTCGACGAAGATGCCGGTGGAGGTCTCCTCCGACCAGGACTGGTCGAAGAGGAAGTTGCCGGTGCCGTAGAAGACGGGCTTGCCGCGGTAGACCTCCATCCCCTTGGGCCAGTGGGCGTGGTCCCCCACGACGAGGTCCGCCCCGGCGTCCACGGCGGCGTGGGCGAGCTCGACCTGCCCCGGCTCGGGGGTCGCCAGGTACTCGTTCCCCCAGTGCGGCATCACGACGAGCAGGTCCACCTCCGGGCGCAACCTCTGTATGTCCTCACGCATCACGTCCGCCACGAGCGGCGCCGTGCCGGGGACTCCCTCCGCCGCCCACGCCCAATCGTAGGAGGGGACGCCCTGGTAGTTTAGGACGCCTACCCTCACCCCCCCGAGGTCGAAGACCATCGGCTCGCGGGCGGCTTCGAGGTCCATGCCAGCTCCCGTGTGCTTTATGCCGGCGCCGTCCAGGTGACCGAGCGTCTCCTCCAGCCCGGGGACGCCCGCGTCCAGGATATGGTTGTTGCCCAACGTCACGCCGTCTATGCCGGCGTTCTCCACGATAGGCAGGAGTCGGAGGTCGCCGGTGAAGGTCGGCGCGTCGGGGTGCCAGATCGCGTCCCGTATCACCGGGTTCTCGAGGTTCGCCAGCGCGAGGTCGGCGCCGTTCAGGTACTCTCTCACCTCATCGCCCTCGCCCCGACGCTCGGCGGTGAACTGGTGGATGACGCCGAACTCCGAGTACTGGCTCTCTTCGGCCACGCGCCCCGTGATCGCCGCGTAGCCGCCCGCGAGCGGAAAGTCCAGTCCCAGGCCTTGCTGGATCACCGCGTAGCTCTGCCCGCGGTCGAGCACGATGTCCCCGGCCACCACCACGCGCCGCAACTCCTCCGGGTCCGGGCCGGCCGCGTCCCCCGTGGCGAACGGGTAGCCCTCCGCGCCCGCCCCGCCTGGCTCCAGCAGCTTTTCCCCGTCCACCGAGAGCGCCTTGACCCTGGGGTTGACGGCGTCCCAGGGCACCAGCCCGACGGCGTCCGGGGTCAGGCTCACTTCGTCTATCACCTCCGCGGCCGAAGGGAAGCTCTGCAAATCCTCGCCGGGGCGACCTAGCAACTCGCCCGCCAACGCGCTCGACTCCTCCGCGACCGCGAGCCCCTCCATCTGCGAGAGTTCTTCCCTGGTCACGTTCTCCCGGGTCGAGGTGAGGTGCGTAACGGGGACGAGGAGGTTCTGCGGCTCCGCAGCGGTGCTCTCCCGAGGCTCTCCGGCGCTACCGGGCTCGCCGGTGGCGGGCGCGTTGCCCCCGCGCTGCCCCACCGGGGCCTGGTCTTCGGTCTGCCTCGTGCCGCAGAAGCCCAGGAGCGAGATCAAAACCACAAGGACGACCAGTGCCACCGGCATGAGGAGCAACCTTCTCTTGCGGAATCTGCTCCTCGAGGATCTACTTCTTGAAGCTCTTCTTCTCGACGCCACTCCGGTCTCTGTCCTCTCCCTCCGAAACAGCTAAAGGTTTCGCCGCTGGCATCTTAGCGGAGACGGCGCATCAGTGTAATCCTCCGGTGCGGAAAAGGCGGTAGCCATCCGGTACCGTCTGTCTCCTCTTTCACCTTTCGCTCCCAGCCTGGAAGTATACTCAGTGCGTGAACGGGGCATCGAACACCGCCGTGGAGGTCGCGGACCTCGTGAAGGTGTATGGGTCGGGGATGACAGCGGTGCGGGCGTTGAAGGGGGTCTCCTTACGTTTCGCGGCCGGAGAATTCGCGGCGATCATGGGCCCCAGCGGTTCGGGGAAGAGCACGCTGCTGCACGTCCTCGGCGCCCTCGAAGAGCCGTCCTCCGGGCGGGTGGTTTTGGGGGACACGGATCTTTCGGGGCTCTCGGACAGGAAGCTCACCCTTTTGCGGCGGGCGCGTATGGGGTTCGTTTTCCAGTTTTTCAACTTGATCCCCACGCTCACGGCGGAGGAAAACGTATTACTCCCGGTCCTCATCTCCGGCGGCAGGCCCGGCAAGTACGAGAAGCGCCTCGACGAGCTGATGTCGCTGGTGGGGCTGGAGGAACGGCGGACGCACCGGCCGGACGCACTCTCCGGCGGGGAGCAACAAAGGGTGGCGATAGCCCGCGCCCTCATCAGGCACCCCGACGTCATCCTCGCCGACGAGCCAACCGGCAACCTGGACTCGAAGACGGGCGCGGGCGTGCTGGGGTTGTTGCGCGCGTCGGCGACGCGTTACGGACAGACGGTGGTGATGGTCACCCACGACCCGCGCGCGGCGGCCGTGGCCGATCGGGTGGTGTTCCTCGCCGACGGACGGGTCGTGGACGAGGCTTACGGACCGGACGTGGACGCGATCTTCGAACGCATCAAGACGCTGGAGCCGGCGGGGTGAGCCTCCAAGCTACTGCGCCCCCTGGGACGCGACGACGCCGAACGCGAGGAGGGCCACCACGACGAGGAGGACGAGCCCGTTGAAGGCGGTCCCGAGGATGGCGAAAAGCCTCTTGCGGCGCCGCTGGAAGATACCGGCCACGCCGAGCGCGAGGCCGAGCAGGTAGAAAAAGATGCAGGCCAGGATCCCGAAGCCGGCGAGCGCGAGCCCCACGAAACCCGGCGAGTCCTGCAGGCTCTGGGGATCTATGCTCTGCGGGTCGCTGCCGAACGCGGAGGCCCCCGCGACGCTGGCGACGACGAAGAGGACCACGACCAGCACGGTCGTGAGGATGGAGATCACGAACGATGCTATGCCCATCCTGGAATGCCTGTTCTCCCTCTCTCTACCGACCCTGACCGGACCGCCATGCTCCATGTTCTCCCCTAACGATAAGCTCTCCCGCTCGACAGAGGCCAAGTCTATGCCAGCCTCGCACCCCGATCAATCCGGCCGGACAGTGTCGGAGGCGTCGTGAAGCTGCGCCGTTTCTCCGGCCTCTCGTTGCGCAACCTCGGGGGGCGCATGCAACGCACGCTGCTGACGGCGGTGGGGATCGTGCTGGGGGTGGGGATCGTGTTCGGCGTGCTGACGCTCTCGGACACGATGTCCGGTGCGTTCAAGGAACTGTTCTCACGCGCCTACGGCGCCGCCGACCTGACGGTGACGGCCGCCGGCGGCAACGGTCCTTTCGACGAGGAGGTTCTGGAGGAGGTACGCGCCGTGGCGCAGGTCGAGTCGGCGGCGCCCAGGCTCTCGCAGGCGGCGTCTCTGGTCCTGGACGGGCGGGACGAGCGGGGTCTGCCGGAGGTGAAGAGCATGCGCGTCTTCGGGGTGGAGCCGGAGACGGCGGCGCTCGCCACGGGCTTCGAGCTCGCGGAGGGACGCTACCCGAGGGAGGGGGCGGAGGTCGCGCTGGACGGCGGCTCGGCCGAGACGGCGGGCGCCGGCATCGGCGAGAGAGTGCAGGTGGGGACGCCTCAGGGGCCTGTGGAGATGGAAGTCGTTGGGCTCTTGCGGATACCGGGTGGGTCGTTCGGCGGCGTCGCTTTCGGGATGACGCCGCTGCCATACGCACAGGAGGCCTTCGAGAAGCCGGGCGAGATCACGGGCATCGCCGTCGAGGCGAAGGGCGACGGGGAGGTCGGGCGGCTCGCGGAGCGGCTGCGGGAGGAGCTCGGGGAGGGGTTCCAGGCCGAACGCAGCGAGACGCGCACGGCGCAGGTCGACGCCCAGTTCCAGGGGTTCAGGATAGCGCTGCTATTCTTCGCGGGTACTGCGCTGTTCGTCGGCGCTTTCCTGGTCTTCAACGCGCTCTCGATGACGGTCCTGGAGAGGACGCGCGAGCTGGGGATGCTCAGGGCTCTGGGAGCGACGCGCGGGATGGTGTCGCGATCCGTAGTCCTGGAGGCCGCCCTCCTCGGCCTCTTCGGTTCGCTCCTGGGCCTGCTCTTCGGGTACGCGATGGCCCGCGGTCTCGTGTACCTATTCGGGCGAGCGTTCCGGTTCGAGGTGTCGGGGGTGGTACTCTCCCCCTTCGCCCTCGTCTCGGCGGTCGTGGTGGGCATGCTCATCACGGTCCTCGCCGCCCTCTACCCGGCCCTACGCGCCGGCCGTGTGAGTCCCGTCGAGGCGATGCGCACCAGAGGCGGCGGAGCGAGCAGCCGCTCGAAGAGGACCTCGCGCCTCCTGCCCATTCTGGGCGTCGTTCTCGTCGCGGTCGGTGCGCCGTGGACCTACTACCTGGCGAAGAACCTCTCGTCCGACCTCTCCGGCCTCGTGTATGCCTCGGGAATAGCCGGGGTGGTGGGCACTTTCCTGGGGGTCGCACTCGTCATACCGGCACTGGTAGGGCCGCTGGCGGCGGTATTCGCGCCGGTCCTGCGGCTGTTTTTTGGGGTCGAGGGGAGGATGGCGGCGGCGAACGCGACGCGGAACAGGGGGCGGACAGCGCTCACGGCGTCGGCGCTGATGGTGGGGATCTCGCTCGTCATAGCCTTCAGCGCCCTGGGCGGGAGCGTCCTGGGCTCCGTGCGCTCGTACCTGGAGGACTCTTTGGGCAGCGACTTCGTCGTCCAGCCCTCCAACCAGGACTTCGACGTGACCTTCTCGAAAGAGCTGGAGGAGAAGGTGACCGACGTCCCCGGCGTCGGGGAGACGACCGGCATCGCCTCCAGCTTCCGGCGCAGCGGTGCGCAGACGAACATCGTCTTCGGGGTGGATGAGCGGTACCCGGACATCTTCCGCCTCAACCTGAAGAGCGGCGATCCGGACGCATTTTCGGAGTTGGAGGACGGCGCCGCGCTCGTCGGGGAGCAACTCGCAGAGAAGCGGGGTCTAGGTGTGGGCGACGAGGTCGAGCTGGAAGGGCTCGGAGGAAAGAAGGGTTACGCCATCGCCGGGGTCGTGGCTAACGACTTTCTGGGAGGCGGGACGGGGGTTTATGTCTCCGAGGGGACGCTGGCGGAGGACTTCGGCGTAGACTCGGACGGGTTCCTGGCGGTAAAGGCTGCGCCGGGCGCGGATCGGGCGGCGGTGGAGCGGGAGATCGCGGGCATCGTCAGGGACTATCCGCAGCTTTCGTTGTACTCGAACGCGGAGTGGAAGGCGCAAATCGAGAGCGACTTTAGTCGCCAGTATGCCTTCTTTTACGCGATCATGGGCGTCTCGGTCGCCGTCTCGGCCTTTGGGGTCGTCAACACCCTTTCGATGAGCGTCTTCGAGCGCACGCGGGAGATCGGCATCTTGCGGGCCGTCGGGACGACGCGGCTGCAGGTCGGGCGTTTGATCATAGACGAGGGCGTGATCATAAGCCTGATCGGCTGCCTCGTGGGTATCGCCGTCGGCTCCCTCTTGGGCTACCTCTTCGTCCGCGGCAGCTCCGCAGGCGGCTTCGAGGTCGCCTTTTTCTACCCAAAGGTTCCGGCATTAGCCGCGCTCCTCTCCGGCCTCCTCATCGGCGTCTTCGCCGGCCTCCTCCCGGCCCGCTCCGCGGCGCGCACCAACATCGTCGAGGCCGTCCAGTACGAGTAGGACGGGACCCCGTCGAAGCTGAGCGCTCTCATCAGTAACGCCAGAGCCTCGGCATCGGGGAATCCCACTGAGGTAACAGTGGTTATAATCCCGGGTAGACGCTGCCATCACAAAACTTCGAAACGGGCCTCCTGATGCCAGACCCGACGCGACCAACCCGCGACGTCCCGTCCCGCGATGCTTCCGAGGGCGGCGCCGGCTCGCTCGTAGCCTTCCCCGGTCCGCGCCCGGCGGAGCGCCCGCCCGACAACCTGCCGCTGCAGCTCACGAGCTTCGTGGGGCGCGAGCGGGAGATGGCGGAGGTGAAGCGGCTGCTGGCGAATCAGCGGCTGCTGACGCTCACCGGTCCGGGAGGGTGCGGCAAGACCCGGCTCGTCCTCCGGGTAGCGCAAGATTTGGTAGAAGAGTTCGAGGACGGCGTGTGGCTGGTCGAGCTGGCGTCGCTGTCGGACCCGGCGGTCATGGCGCAGACGGTGGCCTTCACCCTGGGCGTGCGCGAGCAGCCGGGCCGTTCGCTGACCGAGACGCTCGCAGACTATCTGAGGCCCAGAGAGATGCTTCTGGTTTTGGACAACTGCGAGCACCTGGTCGAGGCGTGCGCCGACCTCACCGATGCCTTGCTGCGGGCCTGCCCGGGCCTGCGCATCCTGGCCACCAGCCGCGAGACACTGGGTATCGCCGGTGAAACCTCCTGGCTGGTGCCCTCGCTCTCGCTGCCTGCTGGTCGCCATCCGCCGGCCATCGAGGAGATGCCACGCTACGAGGCGGTTCGGCTGTTTATCGAGCGGACGACGGCGGTACTGCCGGGCTTCACGCTGACGGATCGGAACACGCAGGCCGTGGCGCAGGTGTGCCAGCGGTTGGATGGCATACCGTTGGCCATCGAACTGGCGGCGGCGCGGGCGAGGGTGTTAGCGGTAGAGCAAATCGCCGCACGCCTCGACGGCTGTTTCCGGCTGCTCGCGGCCGGCAGCCGGACGGCTCTGCCCCGGCATCGGACGCTGCGGGCGACGATAGACTGGAGTCACGAGCTGCTCTCGGAGGAGGAGCGGGCCTTGTTCCGTGGGCTGTCGGTGTTCGCGGGCGGTTTCACGTTGGAGGCCGTGGAAGCGGTGTGCGCCGGCGAAGGCATCGAGGAGGACGAGGTCCTGGATCTGCTTTCGCACCTGGTGGACAAGTCGCTGGTGGTGGTGGAAGAGCGAGGCGGGGAAGCCAGGTACCGTTTGCTGGAGACGGTTCGGCAGTACGGGCACGAGAAGCTGCTGGAATCCGAAGCGGCGGAAGCCATACGACGGCGCCATGCGAGCTTCTTCCTCGCTCTGGCGGAGGAGGTGGAGCCCAAGCTCAAGGGCGGGGAGAGCCGGTTGTGGCTGGAGCGGTTGGAGATCGAGCACGACAACCTCAGGGCGGCGCTACGCTGGGCGGCGGACGCCGGCGAGGTGGAGACTCAGTTACGGTTGGCGGGGGCACTCTGGTGGTTCTGGCTCCGCAACGGCCATCTGAGCGAGGGGCGCCGTTGGCTGGAGGACGCGCTCGAGCGGGTCGAGGCGTCGGCGCGCACGGCGGCGCGGGCGAAGGTGCTCTGGGGCGCGGGGTTTTTGGCCTTTTCGCAGGTTAGCCACCCTGCCGCGCGTTCCCGACTGGAGGAGAGCGCCGGGATCTGTCGGGAGATCGGGGACAGGCGCGGCCTGGCCTCCGCGCTGAGCTTTATGTCATTGGTGATGGCGCACCAAGGCGATCCCGCAGAGGCGCGCCCCCTCGCCGAGGAAGGCGTGCGGCTGTTCCGGGAGGATGGCGGAGACCGGTGGGGCCTCGCGATCGCCCTTACCAACATGGGGGTCGTGGCCGAGGCCCAGGCCGACTACGAGCTGGCAATCCCCCTCTTCGAGGAGAGCGCGGCCATACTCCGGGAGCTGGGGGACAAGTGGCCCCTCTCCCTACCGCTCAGGCATTTGGGGATAGTGACCTCGCGCCAGGGCGACTACGTCCGGGCGGAACGGCTGTACAAGGAGAGCCTGGCTTCGCTGCGTGAACTCGGGGAGAAATGGTTGATCTCGCTGTGCCTCGAAGAGCTTGCGGGGGTCGCATGCGCGCAAGGCCAGCACGCGCGCGCGGCGCGGCTGTGGGGGGCGGAGGAAACCATATGCGAGGCGATCGGCGCCACCGTGCGAGCTTTGTACCGCGCCGACTACGACCGCGGCGTGGCCGCCGCGCGCGCCGGCCTCGGCGAAGAAGCGTTCGAGGCGGCGTGGGCGCAAGGGAGGGCGATGACGCTGGAGGAGGCCATAGCCCACGCTTTGGACGAACCGACGACGCCTCAACAGGAGGAAGACACCCCTTCGCCTGCCGCCCCGACGGCATCGGCCGAGGCGAAGGCGCCTCCCGAACTGCGCATCTTCGCGTTGGGTCCTGCGCGGGTGGAGCGCGGAGAAGAAACCCTCGCCTCCTCGGAGTGGACCTACGCTAAGTCGAGAGAGCTGCTCTTCTACCTGCTCGCCCACCCCTCGCGCACCAAGGCCCAGATAGGGCTAGCCCTCTGGCCGGAGGCCTCCCCTTCCCAGCTCAGGAGCACCTTCCACAACGTCCTGCACCACCTGCGCCACGCCCTCGGCCGGCCGGAGTGGGTAGTCTTCGAGAAAGGGCGCTACTCCTTCAACCGCTCGCTCGGGTACTTCTACGACGTCGAAGCCTTCGAGTCCAAACTTGCCCAGGCCCGAAGGGCTGAGGACGAAGCGCCGGCCCAAGCCATCCCCTACCTAAAGGAAGCCGTCGAACTGTACGGAGGCGGCTTCCTCGAAGATTCCGCCGAAAGCGAGTGGGCCTTCGTCCGGCAGGAAGAGCTCAGGCGGACGTACCAGGAGGCGCTGCTGGGGCTGGGCCGGCTCCTCTTCGCAGAGGGTCGCTACGCGGAGGCCGTCGAAGCTTACCGGCGGCTCATCGGCCACGACACTTTGCTGGAGGAGGCCCACAGGGAGCTGATGCGCTGCCAGGCCCGCATGGGCGAAAGGGGCCGGGCGCTGAGGCACTACCGGGATCTGCTCGAGCTCTTGCGCGAAGAGCTCGGGTCGTCCCCGGCCCCGGAGACGAGCGAGCTTTACGAACGCCTGCGCCGGGGCGAAGACATCTAGGAATCGGCGGCGCTTAGCCGTCGGCCGATCGGCTCTCGACCTTGAGCCGTCTCTGCGTATTGGACAAGCGGGGTTGTTGGCCGTCAGCTGTCTATCTCGCTTTCTCCGACCCACAACTGTGCACCTAACCCTTCCGCCAAGGACAGAGCGAGTAAGACCAATCCGTCATCGCGCGCCGCCCGTAGCTCGTCTACGCTTAGCGCTTCTTTACGTATTCGACGTTCGCGGCCATGCCTTCGAAGTCGCTATCCTGTGTCCACAGCGTTGCTCCGTGCGCGCGGGCAGTAGTGAGTATGATGCTATCGGCCATCGGCAGCTTCATCTCGAAGGAGGTCTTCGCCGCATCGAGCGCCAGCTCCGCGTCCAGGTTTACCACGCGCCCGCGTTGCATCGCGGCGATGACCTGGAGCGCGGCTTCCTCG
>JADDPV010000242.1 GCA_016781705.1 Rubrobacter sp. | reverse complement strand
GCCTTCAGAGTAGCAGACTCCCTCTCTGCGTAAGTCCTAAGACGTTCTCTTTCCAGACCATGTACTTGGGCCTCTCCCCCTTCGAGGCGCCGGCGGTCTACGCGCTACTCCCCTACACTGAGCTCGCCGAGGACGGGCTGTGGTTCCCGAAGGGCGGGATGTACGAGCTGGTCGAGACACTCGGCCGGCTCGCGAGGGACCTCGGGATCGAGTTAAACCTCGAGAGCCCCGTCGAACGGATCGTCGTCGAAGGTAACCGCGCCCGCGGTGTCCGCGTCAACGGCGATACGTTCAATGCCGACGCGGTGCTGGCGAACGCGGACCTGCCCTACGTGTACCGCTCGCTGTTGCCCCCTTTTGCGGCCGAAGGGGACTTCCGCTGGCGGCTCAGGAAGCGCGAGAAGCTCCTGTACACGGCCTCGGCGTTCATGCTGTACCTCGGGCTCGACGGCAAGCTGGATCACATGATGCACCACAACGTTTACCTTTCGGCAAGGTACAGGGAGAACTTCGATCAGATCTTCACCGAGCGGCGCCTCCCCGACGATCCCTCCTTCTACACCAACGTCCCCTCTCGCACGGACCCGAACGCGGCGCCCGCGGGCAATGAGGCGCTCTACGTCCTGGTCCCGACGCCCCACCTGGGCGAGAACGTGGACTGGGAGCGCGAGGGCGAAGCGTTCAAGGAGCGCGTCTACGACCTTTTGGAGAAGAAGGCGAACATACCGGACCTCCGGCGGCGCGTCGTCTACGAGAAAGTCAGGACGCCCGTCCACTGGCGCGAGGAGTACAACCTCGAGGAGGGGGCGGCGTTCGGCATCGGGCACGGCATCTTCCAGGTCGGCTACTTCCGGCCGCCGCTGGCCTCGAAGACGATCCGAGGCGTGTACTTCGTCGGGGCGAGCACGCGGCCCGGGACGGGCGTGCCGCTGGTCACCATCGGCGCGAAGCTCGCCGCCGAGCGCGTTGGGCGCGATCTGCTCTCGAGTAAGACTTCGTCCGCCGGGGTCACGGCGTAGCGCGGCTGGATCCCGTCAAGAGCGGCCCCCCGTCCGGAGCGGGCCTCGACCTCGCTGGCTGCTACGAGCTGTGCCGCCGGGTCGAGAAGACGCACAGCAGGACGTACTATTTCTCGACCAGCCTGTTCCCCAGAGAAGTGAGGCCGCGCGTACATGCGCTCTACGCCTTCATGCGCTACGCCGACGAGATCGTGGACAACCCCGGTAAGCGTGGCCTCGACGAGCAACTCGCCGGCCTCGAATGCTTCGAGGCGCAGACGCTCGCGGCCATCGGCGGAGTATCCGTACCCACGAACCCCGTCCTGCGCGCCTTCGCCGACACGGCCAACGCCCGCGGGATAGGGCCGCGCCTCGTCCGCTCGTTCATGCAGAGCATGAAGATGGACACGAGCGTCTTCCGCTACCCGACCTACGCGGACCTCGAAGAGTACACCTACGGGAGCGCGGCGGTCGTGGGGCTGATGATGTGTCGCGTCGTTGGCGTCGCAGACGAGCGGGCCGACACCCACGCCGAGGCTTTAGGCACCGCGATGCAACTGACGAACTTCCTGCGCGACGTCGGGGAGGACTGGACGCGCGGGCGGGTATACCTGCCCCTCGAAGACCTGAAGAGGTTCGGGTATGCTGAGGAGGAGCTGGGGCGCGGCGTCGTGGACGAGCGTTTCGCGGCGCTGATGCGCTTCGAGGCTGAGCGGGCGCAGCGGCTGTACGAGATCGCCGACGAGGGGATGCGCTACATCCCGCGCGGTCGCAGGTATCCGGTCGTGGTGGCGCGCGAACTGTACGCAGCGATCCTGGCGCGCATCGAGGCGCAGGGCTACGGCGTCGTGTTCTCAGGCCGGGCGCGGACCTCGCTCGCCCGCAAGCTCGCCGTCGCGGCCTCGTGCGCCGCGAGGGACCCGAAGGAGTGGGCGACGCGCCTGCCGCGGCGTAACCCCCGCCGCGCAACCGCCGACGCCTCCAGCTTGGGCTGAAACCCTCCCCGGCCGAAGCGCGCCGCCGGAGGTCGAGGATCGGATTTAACCGGTCTTTAATGTAATTTAATTGCACGAGAGGCATATTCATGTATAGTTGCGCGCGTGTTTTGGGGGGCTCGAACATAGGTTGGATCGAACGCACCTTTGGAAAGGCGGCGGTCGCGCTGCTCTGCCCCACGTTGGGCTCTTTCCGGCGCTGTGTTGCGGGGCCGCGAGGTTGAAGGGAATCGTGCAAGTCATTCTACGAGGGGAGTGATCCGTGACCGCCGAAGAGCGGCAGAGTTTCGGGAAAGATCCGGTAAAGGTCCGCGAGACCGACCACTACAAGATCGAGTACATAAAGAGCTTCGTCGAGAAGTGGGACGAGCTCATCGACTGGGACTCGCGCTCACAGAGCGAGGGCGACTTCTTCATCCAGCAGCTCAAGCAGCGCGGGGCGAGGAGGGTGCTGGACGTGGCCACGGGGACGGGCTTCCATTCGGTGCGCCTCTTGAACGAGGGCTTCGAGGTGGTCAGCGTGGACGGCAGCGCGCAGATGCTCGCCAAGGCTTTCGAGAACGGGCTCGCGAACGGGGGCCACATCTTGAGGACGGTCCTCGCCGACTGGCGCTGGCTCAACCGGGACGTGCACGGGGAGTTCGACGCGATCATCTGCCTCGGCAACTCCTTTACCCACCTCTTCTCCGAACACGACCGCCGCAAGACCCTGGCGGAGTTCTACGCCATGCTCAGCCACGACGGCGTCCTGATCCTGGACCAGCGCAACTACGACGCCATCCTGGACGATGGGTACTCGAGCAAGCACACTTACTACTACTGCGGCGACGACATAGACGTCGCGCCCGAGCATATAGACGAGGGGCTCGCCCGATTCCGCTACCGCTTCCCCGACGGCTCGGTCTTCCACCTGAACATGTTCCCCCTGAGGAAGGATTACACGAGGCGTCTGATGCGCGAGGTCGGCTTCCAGCGCATTGAGACTTACGGCGACTTCCAGCAGACCTACCGCGACGAAGATCCGGACTTCTTCATCCACGTCGCCGAGAAGCTCTACGCGAGCGAGGACGAAGGAGGGGGCGAAGCCGGTGCCTGAGAGGGAGTACTCGGGCGCGGTGAGCACGGCGAGGGACTACTACAACTCGTCCGACGCCGACGCCTTCTACTCGCAGGTCTGGGGCGGCGAGGACATCCACGTCGGCATCTACGAGACCCCCGACGAGCCGATCTTCGCCGCCAGCCGCCGCACCGTCGAGAGGATGGCTGCCCGCCTGACCGGGCTCGGCCCTGAGAGCCGCGTCCTGGACATCGGGGCCGGCTACGGCGGCTCGGCGCGTTACCTGGCCTCGACCTATGGCTGCCGGGTGGTCGCCGTGAACCTGAGCGAGGTGGAGAACGAGCGCCACCGCAAGATGAACGCCGAAGGGGGCCTCGAGCACCTCATCGAAGTCGTGGACGCGAGCTTCGAGGACGTGCCCGCAGAGAGCGACTCCTTCGACGTGGTCTGGTCGCAGGACGCGATCCTGCACAGCGGCCAACGCGAGCGGGCGGTCGAGGAGGCGGCGCGGGTCCTCAAGCCGGGCGGGGACTTCATCTTCACCGACCCGATGCAGTCCGACGACTGCCCCGAGGGCGTGCTGCAACCGATATTGGACCGCATCCACCTCGACTCTTTGGGCTCACCGGGCTTCTACCGGGCGGCGGCGGAAGGGGTGGGCCTGCGGGAGGTCGGTTTCGAGGACTACTCGAAGCACCTGACCACCCACTACGCCCGCGTGCTGGAGGAGACCGAGGCGCGCGAAGAGGAGCTGTCGGCCCGGATCAGCCCGGACTACATCGGGCGGATGAAGAAGGGCCTCGCGCACTGGGTAGAGGGCGGCAGGGCCGGCTACCTGACGTGGGGCATCTTCCACTTCCGCTCGCAACGCTCGTAAGAAGAGAAGAGGGCGCGAGCCGGCGTCGGAGACGGCGTTGAAAAGCTTGTGTCACCGTGCTCTACTATAGGATAGATGCCGTGGGACGTTGATGCCCGCGGCGCTCATCGAGAGCGGTGGAGGGACGGGCCCTTAGAAGCCGCGGCAACCGGTGGGGCGCGCCGTAAGGCGACAGCTACGTGACAGGTGCCAAATCCCGCGGGGGAGACTCCGGGAGATGAGTCGAACGATCGGCACAGCCTCTCTCCTTCGCGTGAGCGCTATAACCTAGAGAGAGGATCTTCTTTGTTGGACCTCAAGGGCAAGCTCGACGGGCGTGTTCTGGTCGGCGACGGCGCGATGGGGACCCTGCTCGCGGAGCGCGGCTTCGCCTACGGCCATCCCTACGACCGGGCCAACCTCACCCATCCGGCCGTCGTCCGGGAGGTCCACGAGGAGTACCTGCGGGCCGGCGCGAGGGTCATAGAGACCAACACCTTCTCCGCCAACGGCTTCAAGCTCGCCCGCCACGACCTCGAAGACAGGGTGGAGGAGATCAACGCGCGGGGAGCCCGCCTCGCCCGCGAGGCGGTAGACGCCGTGGTCTCGCGCGGGGAAGACGCCCTCGTCCTCGGCGCCATCGGTCCTCTGGGACGCCCTCTGGCCCCCATCGGCCCCATCTCCCCCGAGGAGGCGAAGGCCGCCTTCGCCGGACAGGCCCGCGCCCTGCTCGACGGCGGCGTCCACGCGCTCATCCTGGAGACCTTCGTGGACCTCGAGGAACTGCGCCTCGCCTGCGAGGCGGTAAAGGACCTCGGGGCGCCCGTCCTTGCGCACAAGACCTTTGTCGAGGACGGGGAGACGCTCGCCGAAGGTCTCCCCGGGCGGGTGGCGCGCAAGGTCGCCTCGTGGGGGCCGGTGCTCGTCGGGTCTAACTGTACCGTCGGCCCGCAGCGCATGCTCGGCATCGTCGAGGGGATGGCGTCGGAGCTCGACGGCCCCGTCGCCGCCTACCCGAACCCCGGCCTCCCGCAGCTCGTGGGCGGCAAGGTTCGCTTCAACCGCGACGTCTCGCACTTCGCCCTGTACGGCAGGAAGCTCGCCCAGGCCGGGGCCCGCCTCGTCGGGGGCTGCTGCGGAACCACCCCAGTGCACGTCCGCGCCCTCTCCGAGGCTTTGAGGGACTTCGAGCTCGACGGCAAGACGAACGGTGGCGCGCGCCGCGCGGCGCGCCGGGCCGCGGCGGTGCCCGTCGAAAGGACCGAGAAAGGTCCGGCTGAGGCTGGGGCGGAGCCACGGACGGCGTTCGCGCAGAAGATACGCAGCGGCTTCGCCGTCACCGTCGAGGTGGACCTGCCGCGCGGATACGACATCTCCGGGGTGGTCGAGGCGGCGAGGAGCCTCAAGGAGCGCGGCGCGCACGCCATAGACATCTCCGACGGGGCGCGGGCACGCTTGAGGATGCACCCGGTGGCGGTGGCGAGGATCGTACAGGAGCAGGCCGGCATCGAGGTGGTCGCGCACATCTCCTGCCGGGACAGGAACATCATCGGGTTGCAGGCGGACCTCTTGTCGGCGGCGGCTCTGGGGGTCAAGAATATCCTCGCGGTCACGGGGGACCCCGCCCAGATCGGGGACTACCCCGAGGCCACCTCCGTCTTCGACACCGACGCCGTCGGCCTGGTCCACGTCCTCTCGAAGATGAACCGCGGCGAGGACCTGGCCGGCAACCACGTCGGCGAACCGCCCGGCTTCCTCATCGGCGCGGCCTTCAACCCGACCGCCGAAGACCTCGAAGGCGAGGTCGAGAAGCTAGAGCGTAAGGCCGAGGCGGGCGCGCACGCCTTCTGGACCCAGCCGGTCTTCGAGATGGCGTCCCTGGAGCGCGCCCTGGAGATGCTCGAAGGCATGGGCGTCTCCCTCCTGCTGGGCCTCATGCCGCTGCGCAGCGCGCGGCAGGCCGAGTTCCTGCACCACGAGGTCCCCGGCATTAACATCCCGGAAGAGGTGCGAAAGAAGCTCGCCGGCCTCTCGGCAGAGGACGCCCCCAAATACGGCGTCGAGGTGGCGCGGAACCTGCTCGAGAAGGCAAAGCCGCTGGTCAACGGGGCGTACCTCATGCCCCCGGCCAGCGCCCCGCACCTCGCGGGAGACGTTATCGAAGGTGTCGTTCAGCCAGCAAGAACGAAAAGCTGAACTGCTGACAGGCTAGAAAGAGATTCATGGTCCTCCAGAAAAGCACCATCCACGAAGAGCGGGCGGCCCGGCTAAGGAGTTTCCGGGCGCTGTTGGGGCAGCGTATCTTGGTCCTGGACTGCGCTATGGGGACCATGATCCAGGGCTACCGGCTCTCCGAGGAGGAGTATCGGGGGGAGCGGTTCGCGAGGCACCCGAAGGAGCTCAAGGGGAACAACGACCTGCTCTCGATCACCCAACCGGAGGTGATCCGGGCGATCCACGACGCCTGCCTGGAGGCCGGCTCGGACGTGATCGAGACCAACACCTTCAGCTCGACCTCCATCGCCCAAAGCGACTACGGGATGGAGGACCTGGCCTACGAGCTGAACCGCCGAGCGGCACGCATCGCCCGCGAGGCGGCGGACGCCTACGCCGAGAAGACTCCCGACAGACCGCGCCTCGTGGCCGGCGCCATCGGCCCGACCAACCGCACCGCCTCCATCTCTCCGGACGTGAACGACCCCGGCAAGAGGAACGTCACCTTCGACGAGCTCAAGGAAGCTTACGCGGAGGCGGCCCGCGGGCTCGTGGACGGTGGCGCGGACCTGCTGCTCGTCGAGACCATCTTCGACACGCTAAATGCGAAGGCGGCGATCTTCGGTATAAAGGAGCACCTCGAAGAGGCGGGCCTCGATGTCCCGGTCATGATCTCCGGCACCATCACCGACGCGAGCGGGCGTACGCTCTCGGGCCAGGTGACGGAGGCTTTCTGGAACTCCGTGCGCCACGCCGAGCCCATCAGCGTCGGCCTCAACTGCGCTCTAGGCTCGAAGGAGCTCAGGCAGTACGTCGAGGAGCTCTCGCGCGTCGCTGACGTTGCCGTGAGCGCCTATCCGAACGCCGGGCTCCCCAACGAGTTCGGCGAGTACGACGAGACACCGGAGATGATGGCCGCCGAGATCGGGGAATGGGCCAAGAACGGCTGGCTGAACATCGTCGGCGGCTGCTGCGGCACCACGCCGGAGCACATAGAGGCCATCGTGGAGGCCGTCTCCGGTCACGCGCCGCGCAGAGTCCCGGAGCTTCCGCGCCTGACGCGCCTCTCGGGGCTGGAGCCGTGCAACATAGGTCCCGACTCCCTCTTCGTTAACGTCGGGGAGCGGACGAACGTGACGGGTTCGCGGCGCTTCAAGGACCTGATCCTCGCGGGCGACTTCGAGACGGCCCTGGACGTGGCGCGTGACCAGGTCGAGAACGGCGCCCAAATAATAGACGTGAACATGGACGAGGGGATGCTCGACGGCGAGGAAGCCATGGCGACCTTCCTCGACCTCATCGCCGGCGAGCCGGACATCTCGCGCGTCCCCGTTATGATCGACTCCTCCAAGTGGTCCATCATCGAGGAGGGCCTCAAGCGCGTTCAGGGCAAACCGGTCGTGAACTCCATCAGCATGAAGGAGGGCGAGGAGGAGTTCGTCCGGCAGGCGAGGCTCCTCAGGAAGTACGGCGCCGCCGTGATCGTGATGGCCTTCGACGAGGACGGCCAGGCGGACACGAAGGAGCGCAAGGTCGCCATCTGCGCGCGGGCGTACAAGGTTCTGACGGAAAAGGTGGGCTTCCCGCCCGAAGACATCATCTTCGATCCCAACGTCTTCGCCATCGCCACCGGCATCGAGGAGCACAACGCCTACGGCGTGGACTACATCGAGGCGGTGCGAGAGATCTCCGAGCAACTCCCCCACGCCAGGACCTCGGGCGGCATCTCCAACGTCTCGTTCTCGTTCCGCGGCAACGACCCGGTGCGCGAGGCGATCCACGCCGTCTTCCTGTACCACGCCATAAACGCCGGCCTCACCATGGGCATAGTGAACGCCGGCCAGCTTGCCGTCTACGACGAGATAGACGAGAGACTGCGCGAGGCTGTGGAGGACGTGGTGTTGAACCGCCGCGACGACGCGACCGAACGCCTGCTGGCGCTGGCCGAGGAGTACCGCGACCGGGAAGAGAGCGATACAGAGGCGGCGGCCCAGGAATGGCGCTCGTGGCCGGTGGAGAAGCGGCTGGAGCACGCGCTGGTGAAGGGCATCGCGGAGTACGTCGAGGAGGACGCCGAGGAGGCGCGGCAGCGGTACGACCACCCGGTCGAGGTGATCGAAGGTCCCCTCATGGACGGGATGGACGTGGTCGGGGACCTGTTCGGCTCGGGCAAGATGTTCCTGCCTCAGGTGGTGAAGAGCGCGCGCGTGATGAAGCGGGCAGTCGCGTACCTGGTCCCGTACATAGAGGCGGAGAAGAGCGAGGCCTCGAAGCCCAAAGGCACGGTCGTGATGGCGACGGTGAAGGGCGACGTACACGACATCGGGAAGAACATCGTCGGCGTCATCTTGCAGTGCAACAACTTCGAGGTGATAGACCTCGGGGTTATGGTGCCGGCGGCGAAGATACTGGAGGTCGCTAGGGAGAAAGGCGCGGACGTCATCGGGCTCTCGGGCTTGATCACGCCCTCCCTGGACGAGATGGTTCACAACGCCAAGGAGATGCAGCGCGAGGGCTTCGACATTCCCCTGCTCATCGGCGGCGCCACAACGTCGCAGACGCACACGGCGGTCAAGATCGCGCCGAACTACGAGCAGCCCACGATCCACGTGAAGGACGCCTCGCGCGCCGTGGGCGTGGTGCAGAACCTGGTGAGCGAGAACCGCAAGGCGGCCTACGCCGAGCGCATCGCCGCCGAGTACGAGGGGGTGCGCGAGAAGCACGCCGGGCGCAGGTCCGGCACGAAGCTGACTTCGCTGCAGAAGGCGCGGGCCAACGGGACGAGGATCGAGTGGGAAGGATACGTCCCGCCGAGGCCCGACGTGCTCGGGGTCAAGGCGTTCGACGATTACCCGCTAGAGGAGATAAGACCCTACATAGACTGGACGTTCTTCTTCCACTCCTGGCAGATGAAGGGGAGCTACCCCAGGATCCTCCAAGACCCCGAGAAAGGCGAGGAGGCGAAGAAGCTCTTCGACGACGCCCAGGAGCTGCTGGACCGCATCATCGCCGAAGGGTGGCTCAAGGCACGCGCGGTCATAGGTCTCTTCCCGGCCAACGCCCTGCCGAACGACTCGGTCGAGGTCTACGCCGACGAGTCGCGCGAGAGGGTGCTGAAGGAGTTCCACTTCCTGCGCCAGCAGAGGGCCAAGCCGCCGGGCCGCCCCAACCGCTCCCTGGTGGACTTCGTCGCCCCGAAGGAGACGGGGCTGGAGGACTACATGGGATTCTTCGCCGTGACCGCCGGGCTCGGCGCCGATGAGGTCTCGCGGCGCTTCCGGGAGGAACACGACGACTACAACGCCATCATGGTGCAGGCCCTGGCTGACCGTCTCTCCGAGGCATTCGCCGAGCTGATGCACGAGCGAGTCCGCAAGGAGTTCTGGGGCTACGCGAAGGACGAGGCCCTGGACAACGAGGCCCTCGTCAGGGAGGAGTACCGTGGCATCCGCCCCGCCCCCGGCTACCCGGCCTGCCCCGAACACACCGAGAAGGGTACCCTCTGGGACCTCCTGGACGCGGAGGCGAACTCCGGCATCACGCTCACCGAGAGCTTCGCCATGTACCCGCCGTCCGCGGTCAGCGGCTTCTACTTCTCTCACCCGGACTCCCGCTACTTCGGCGTCGCCGAGATAGGGCGCGACCAGGCCACGGACTACGCCTCCCGCAAGGGCATGGCGCTCGAAGAGGCCGAGAGGTGGCTCGCCCCGAACCTCGGCTACGACCCCAAGCAGTGAGAAAGGAACAGTTGACCGGGCCTCGGAGTCCGACTACCCTCCCGTGCTTGTGGCTCGGTGGAAGGAGGGCACCCGTGCGGTAGCAACACCCGGCGTTCAGTCGACCGAGTGCCCAAGACCGGAGAAGGAGGAGACGAGGAATGGCCATCGAGAAATACACGACCACCGTGGTAGGCGCTTATAGTCTACCGCGCTGGTACGAGGTACTGGAGAAGCAGGTCGAAGCAGGAGCGCTGAGCATGGAAGACATGCGAGACGCTCAGTGGCGTTCCACGCAAGCCGCGCTCTTGGACCAGGAGGCGGCCGGGATCGACGTCGTCAACGGCGGCGAGATGCACCGGCGCCAGAACAACCGCCACGCTCCCCCGAACGCGATGCTCAACTTCTTCTGGCAGAAGATGCCCGGGTTCGAAAAGGACCCGACCGCAGAGTACGGGATCGTGACGCGGCCCAAGCCGATCACGCCCAAGGACGAGGGGGTGTTCCACCCGGCGGCCGTGTGCACGGAGAAGATCAAGTACGGTGACCTCGGGCTCGTCGAGGAGTTCAGGTTCGTCGCCAGGTACGCCAGGGACCCCGAGAAGGTAAAGGTCACCATGACCGGCCCGCACATGCTGGCCAAGGTCGCCCACGACGAGCACTACGATGGCGATCTCACCGCGATGATGATGGACATCGCGAAGGTGATCAACCAGAACTTCAAGGAGCTGGAGGCGGTGGGCTGCAAGCACATCCAGGTCGACGAGCCGCTGTTCGCGGTCGGGGGGATCACGCGGGAAGAGGTCGAGGCGGCCATCGAGGCCAACAACCAGTGCTGGGAGGGCGTCAACGCCTTCAAGTGGACGCACGTCTGCCAGGGCAACTACGCCGTAGGTGAGGACTACGACGGCCAGATCGGCCACCGCTACTTCGACATCGAGCCATACCCCACCGGGCTGATCTGCCAGCTCGAGGTCGACGCCATCATGAACGAGGGGGACATGACCCCCGAGTACCAGGGGCACCTCAAGAACCAGCAGCTCGCGGTCGGCGTCGCGGACGTGCAGGATCTGAACGTCGAGTCGCCGGAGACCCTGGCCGAGCGGATCAACGACTGGAGCGGATCCTGGCTCCCCAGCGAGCAGACGCTTATCACGAGTTCCTGCGGGATGAACCACCTCCCCCGGGACGTCGCTTACGGAAAGCT
>JADDPV010000167.1 GCA_016781705.1 Rubrobacter sp. | reverse complement strand
GTAGGCCTCGCCGTTGAGGCCGCGCGCCGGCACCCCGGCATCGAGGTCGGCGGTGTGCGGAGAGCAGACCTGCAGGATATGGTAGATGTGCAGCCGGAGCAGGAGTTGCACCCTATCATCCCCGGGCACGCGCACGTCGCAGGCGCCCCACAGGGCCTCCCATGACCTCTCGTGGCGCGCGCGGGCCTCCTCGAACGTCCCGAAACGGATGACGGCCTTCTCGGCGTTCACCAGCGGCTCGTTTATGGCGCGGTCGCGCGAGGTGTAGAAGGCCACCATCTTCTCGACACGCACCGCGACCTTCTCCTCGACGTGGAAGGAGATCACCTGGTGGATGTAGTCCTCCATCTGGTAGAGGTTACGGTTCAACCCCGGCAGTTCAGCTCCTTCGGCGTCGCAGACGCGGGTGCGGGCGGCCTCGGCGACGTAGATACGCGACTGGCGGGTGCGTGCCCGCAGGCCGATCACGTCGGACAGCGGCGCGTTGGTCGAGGCCGGGTTGAGGTGGCGTCCTTCCAGCGCCTGGTAGCGGGCGACGCCCCGGTTGAGCACCCGGCCGTCGAGTGCCGACACCATCTCCATCTTCCCGGACCAGTTCTCGGCGGTGATCGTCCACTCCATCGCCGCCTGGTGCATGTCGGCCATGCTGACGAAGCGGCAGGTCCGTATCGTGGTCTCGCGGCCCGCCCGGTCGCGGAATGCCAGGTTGCGCTCGAGCACGGCGCCCCTGAGGTCGAGCTCGTGCCGGTAGGAGAGGACCTCGATACTATCCATCCTGACGGGCTCGCCCTCGATGCGCAAAGCCAGCAGGAGCCAGTTCGGGAGGTTGACCAGGTCCTCGTTGAGCACCGGCACACCGGCCATGATCGTGGTCTCCCGATTGTAGCCACCGTGCATGTACGTACCGGGGTAGTGAACGGCGTCGGCCTCGGTCCACGAGAACGACCCCCGCGTGCAGAAGTAGCCGTTGCCGGTCGAGGTCAAAGCCTCGCGCAACCGCTCCTGCGCGGGATCGAAACCGTTGTAGGTCAGCGTCCAATTCTTCTTCAATCTACGAACCCCCTCACGTCTCGACGCTCCCGCGAACCAACCTCTTCCTCGCGGTGCAGCAGACGAGAGCCACCCTGCCGTCGGCGAGGACCTGGCGGCACGGCCCGAAAGACCCGATCCCATAGAGGGCGAAACCGTCGGCGGCGTGGCACCGCTCGCAGCACCCGCCGGTCTCTATGAGCCCCATCTCACCCAGCTCCTCGCAGCCCACGTCCCCCGACCGGGAGTGCGTCGTGGCTGCTTCCCGCATGGAGATCCCCCTTCTTCTTCGACGACCACATTCAGGCCGGAACCCTCAGCGCGCGAGCGCATCCAGAAACTCCTCCACCTGCTCGACGGAATCGAGTACGTAATCGGCGGAGGTCGCGCGCCCGGCCACCTCAGGGTCATCCGCGCGGCCCACGAACACTCCGGTCCCCCGGCCCGCGACCGACTCCTCTTCTTTGAGCGCCTCGAAGGCGTGCTCGTCGGTGACGTCGTCGCCGAGGTACATGGGGGCCACGTCGTCACCCTCCAGGTCGAGGGCCTCCAGCAAGTAGAGGACGGCCTTTCCCTTGTCCCAGTCCACCTTCGGCTGCAGCTCGTAGACCATCTTGCCGGGCGTCACCTTCAGCTCGTCGGGGTGCTCCTGGAGAAGGGCCTCCACCACCGCCCTGATCTTCGGCCTCTCATCCTCGGAGACGAGCCGGTAGTGGACGGCGACCGACGCACTCTTGGGTTCGACCAGGGAACCCTCTATAGGCTCGACCTCCCTGGCGAGACGCGCCTTAACCTCGTCGAGCACCTCCCCGAACTCGCCCCCCATCTCGCGCTGGATGGCACCCTCGTCCGGGCTCCAGATGTCGAAGCCATGGCTCCCCGCGACGACGAGGTTGTCGAGGCCCATGAGCTCCTGAACCACCTTGCGGTCGCGACCGCTCACCACGCACACCACGCACCGCTCCGCGAGGTCCCGCACGGCCCGCTGCATCCTATCGGAGATGACAGCATCCTGCGGCCGGTCTACTATCGGCGTGAGGGTCCCATCGTAGTCCAGGAACACGGCCAGGCGCTTGCCCTCCAAGCGCCCCTTCAACTCCTCCTTCTGCTCCATCGCGTTCGGGAGCTCCGATACTTTTCTGGCCCCGGAAGCCGTCAAGAGACCGCCTCCTCCTCCGCGAGCCTCCCGATCCCCTCCTTCGTCCCGCCGCCGGATGACAGGTGGAACCGGATCACCCGCCGCCCCGCCTCCAACAGCGCCTGCCGATCCCCCAACGCCTGCGCGTCCAACAGCACCCCGAAGCTCAACGACGACCCCGGCGCCCCCGCCTCGTCCGGGATCGGCGCGTCGCGCCCGTGGTCGGCCGTGATCTGCACGAACAATCCCCTCCCCGCGTCGCCCTTGTGCAGCTGCCCCGTCGAGTGCAAGAAGCGCGGCCCGTAACCCAGAGTCGTGGCGACCCTCAGCCGGTCCCTCAGACGGACACGCAGCCGCTGCAGAGCCTGCGTGGTCTCCTCCGACGGCGGCAGGTAGGCCTGCAGCGACGCGTAGTCGCCGGGGCGGGCCCGCGCGAAGAAGCCCTCCAGTGCCCCCTTCACGCTCGCGGCCTCACCCTCGGCGGGGGTGTAGTAGACGACGATGCCGTCCTCCTCTGCCGTGGGCTCGGGCTCGGGTAGCACGCCCTTCTCCCGGTACTCGGCGACCATCTTCCTGGCCTGCGCCTTGGCCGACTCGACGTTCGGCTGGTCGAACGGGTTGATCCCGAGCCTCCACCCGGCGATCGCCGTCGCCACCTCCCACCGGAACATCTCCCCACCCAGGTCGTGGGCGTCCTCGAGCCAGATCTCCACCACCGGGTGCCCCAGGCCCCGCAGCCCCTCGAGTAGCTCGTCCTGCCCGGCGTCCTCCTCGCCCTCGAGCCTCATGACCACGAAGAGCCGGTCGTCGCCGTAGGCCTCCGGTGGCCCTTCGGGCTCCCCGGCCACCGGCAGGATGCCCGTCCCGTCCTTGCCGGTGCTCTCGGCCACGAGCTGCTCCGCCCACGGGCCGAACGGCGCGAGGGAGGGCGAGGTCAGCAGCGTCAGCTTGTCGCGCCCGTGGTTGCGGGCGAGCTCCCCCATCACGGCGCCCAGCCAAGCGCCGGGGTTCTGCTCGGGGCCGGATCCCGGCCCGCACTCGCTGGCGGCGGCCCGCGCGCGCCCAAGGAGTTTGGAAACGTCCGCCCCGATCAGCGCCGCCGGGACGATCCCGAAGAGCGAGAGTGCCGAGTAGCGGCCCCCGATGCTCGGCTCGTTCAAGAAAGTGGCGCGGAAGCCGTACTCCTCGGCCGTGTCCGCGAGCCCGCTGCCGGGGTCCGTGATCGCGACGAAGCGCGACCCGGCCCGCTCCGCGCCCACCGCCTCCACCACGAGGTTGTAGAAGTACCTGAAGAACGAGAGCGTCTCCACCGTACCGCCCGACTTGGTGGAGACCACGAACAAGGTGCGCGAGAGGTCCAGCCCCTCGGCGCGGCCGAGCACGGCCTCGGGGGCGGTGCTGTCCAGCACCGCCAGGTCCGGGTAGCCCTGCGCGGAGCCCAAAGAGAGCGCGAACGTCTCCGGCGCCAGGCTGGATCCTCCCATGCCTAACAGCAGCACACGCTCTACCCCCTCGTCGCGCACCGCCTCGGCGAGGGCCCGTATCTCCGGCAGCGCCTCTTGCGTGTCCTGCGGGCTCCTCAACCACCCCAGGCGATTCGCTATCTCCTCGGGCTCGGGGCCCCACACGGTGTGGTCGCCCTCCCACATCCGCTCCACCACCCGCTCGTCACCCAGCTCGGCCAGGGCGCCCTCCACGGCCGGTCCGTACTCGCCCAAATGGGCGCCGCCGTCCCGCAACGAGGTCATCGGGCGTTCACCCCTTCCTCCAGGCGCCCTTCGCGCAGTGCGTCCGGGGAAACCCCGCCCGGGGAAACGACATCGTCCGGGCTACTCGTCAGCTTCTCCGGCGAGCAGGAAACCCGCTCGCGGGTGCCGCTCCGCCCGTCGTCCTCCACGGGCTGGCGCAGGCCCTCGCGCTGCCAGCAGAAGGCCATCTCGTGGGGCGAACCCACCGGCACCCCGCCAACGTCGTCGAGGATAGCGCCCCGGAAACCCCTCGCCAATTCTCTCCTCCTCTCGGTCGGTCCCTCGGTCTGTCAAAAAATGTCCATAGCCGAAAGACCGAGGGACCAAAAGACTGCGTTTAGTGGCGCACCAGCCGGTGGCTCTTCTCGCGTATGCCCTCTAGGAGCTCATCGAAGGAGTCGGTGAACTTCGCCACACCCTCCTTCTCCAGTGTCTCGGTGACGTCTTCGTAGTCTACGCCGGCCTCGGCAAGGATGCGCGGGAGCCTCTTCGCGTCTTCGAGGCCCTCCTTGAGGGTGGGCCTGATGTCGCCGTGGTCCATCGTCGCTTCCAGGGTGGAGGCGGGCATGGTGTTCACCGTGTCCGGGCCGACCAGGTTGTCCACGTAGATGGTGTCCGGGTAGTCGGGGTTCTTGGTCGAGGTCGAGGCCCACAGCGGGCGCTGCTTGCTCGCACCCTTCGACTCCAGGAAGTCCCAGTCGTCGCCGGAGAAGACCTCCTCGAAAGCCGCGTAGGCCAGCTTGGCGTTCGCTATCGCCAGCCTCCCCTTGAGGTCCGGCCGCCCGATCTCCTCCAGACGCTTGTCCGCCTCGCTGTCCACCCGGCTCACGAAGAAGCTCGCCACGCTCGCCACCCCGGACGGGTCGCCGCCGCCCGCTACGAGCCGTTGTAACCCGCGGATGTACGCCTTCGCGACCGTCTTGTAGCGCGCGAGCGAGAAGATCAAGGTGACGTTCACGGACTTGCCCTGCGCAATCACCTCTTCGATGGCCGCGAGGCCGGGCTGGGTCGCCGGTATTTTGACCAGCAGGTTCGGCCTATCCACCAACGCGTGCAGCCTCATGGCCTCCTCGACGGTCTTCGGGACGTCGTAGGAGATGTTGGGTGAGACCTCTAAAGAGACGTAGCCGTCTTTCTTAGCGGTGCGTTCGTAGACCGGAGCCAGGATGTCGCAGGCGTCCTGGATGTCCTTCCTCGCCAGCTCCAGGAAGATCTCCTTCGGGTCGTCCGTCTTCCTGGAGACCTCTTCGAGCTGATCGTCGTAGAGGCTGGATCCGGAGATGGCCTTCTGGAAAATGGTCGGGTTCGAGGTCACGCCGACGACTCCGTCTTCGATCATCGTGTGCAGCGTGCCGTCCTCGACGAGGTCGTCGCGCGAGATCGAGTCTATCCAGATCCCCTGCCCCAGATGCGTGGCCTTCAAAAGGTTCTCGTTCACCGTTGTATACCTCCCGTCCCCTCCGTCTTACCTGACCGTGTGCTACCTCTCGCGCTCCCCCTACGAATGTCCCTCCGAAGGGTCGGTGTCCTCGACCGCGGGCGTGCCCGGGTCGTCGCTGACCCTCTCTGAGCGGCCCAGGAGGTCCAGAGCGTGGTTCGCCACGTTCGCCGGGCTGATACCGAGCTCTTCGAGCAGCGCCTCCCCCGGCGCGGAGGCCCCGAAGCGGTTTATCCCGACGCTCCTGCCCCGGAAGCCCACGTACCGCTCCCAGCCGGTCGGCACCCCCGCTTCGACCGAGACCCGCGCCTCGACCGACGGCGGGAGCACCCAGTCCTTGTAAGACTGCTCCTGGGAGTCGAAGATCTCCCACGAGGGCATGCTCACCACCCGCGCCGCAACGCCCTGCTCAAGGAGAAGCTCCCTCGCCTCCAGGGCGACGGCGACCTCGGAGCCGGTACCGATGAGGATGACCTCGGGCTCGCCGTCAGCGTCCGCGCGGACGTATGCGCCGCGCAGAGCGCCCTCGGCCGGTCCGGGGTCGAGGACCGGGACGTTCTGGCGCGTCAGGAGCAGGGCGGCCGGGCCGTCGGTGTCGAAGATGGAGCGCCAGGCCATGGAGGTCTCGTTGGCGTCGGCCGGGCGGATCACGGTAAGGTTCGGGATGGCGCGCAGGGCCATGTAGTGTTCGATGGGCTGGTGGGTCGGGCCGTCCTCGCCGAGGCCGACGGAGTCGTGTGTCCAGATCCAGGCGACCTTCAAACCCATGAGCGCCGACAACCTCACGGCCGGGCGCATGTAGTCGGAGAAGATGAGGAAGGTCGAGCCGTAGGGCCTGACCATCCCGCCGTGCACCGCGATGCCGTTGACGGCCGAGCCCATGGCGTGCTCGCGTACCCCCCAGGCGACGTTGCGCCCGGCGTTGTTGGGGGAGAAGAGCCCGCCACCCGTGAACCGGGTCGAGGTCGAGTTCACCAGGTCGGCTGCCCCACCGACCATGGTCGGCACGTAGTCGTTGAACGCGTCCATGACCGCCGCTCCCGCCTTGCGCGTCGCGAGCTTCTCCGTCTCCGACGGGTCCCAGGAAGGCAGCTTCTCTTCGTAGCCTGGCCTGGGGTCGCCACTCTGGACCTGGTCCCACTCCTCCGCGAGGCCGGGGAACTCGTCGCGCCACGCGGCGAAGCGCCGGTTCCACCCCTCCTCGAGCTCGCGGCCACGCCTCTTCTGATCCATGTGCTCGTAGACCTCGTCAGGGACGACGAAGTGCTCGTCGGGATCGAGGCCCATGGCCTCCTTCGCGGCGCGCACCTCGTCCTCGCCCAGAGCCGAGCCATGGGCGGCGGCGGTGTCCATCGCCTTGGGCGCGGGGTAGGCGATGTGGGAGCGCACTATTACCAGCGAGGGCCGGTCGACTTCCGCTATAGCATTATTCGTCGCCTCGGCGAGGGCGTCTACGTCCTCGGAGTCGGCGACGTGCTGGACGTGCCAGCCCTGGGCCTCGAAGCGTTTCCCCTTGTCCTCGCGGTCGAAGGAGATGGCGGTCGTGCCGTCTATGGTGATGCGGTTGTCGTCGTAGAAGTAGATCATCTTCCCCAGCCCGTTCTGCCCGGCGATGGAGGCGGCCTCGTTGGCTACACCCTCCATGAGGTCGCCGTCGGAGCAGATGGCGAAGGTGCGGTGGTCCACCACCTCGTGTCCTATGCGGTTGTACCTGTCGGCGAGGAACCGCTCGGCTATCGCCATGCCGACGCCGTTGGCGAAGCCCTGTCCCAGGGGCCCGGTCGTGGTCTCCACCCCCGGCGTGAGGAAGTGTTCGGGGTGGCCCGGCGTCCGCGAGCCCTTCTGTCGGAAGTTCTTTATCTCCTCCATCGGCAGGTCGTAGCCGGTGAGGTGGAGGAGGGCGTACTGGAGCATCGAGGCGTGGCCGGCGGAGAGCACGAAGCGGTCGCGGTCGGGCCAGAGGGGGTTCTCGGGGTTGTGCCGGAGGAACCTCGTGTAGATGGCGTACGCCAGCGGGGCGAGCGCCATCGCCGTGCCCGGGTGGCCGTTGCCCGCCTTCTGCACGGCGTCCATCGCCAGCGTCCTGACGGCGTCTATGGAGCGCCGCGCTACGCTCTTCTGAGTCTTGAGGTCCAACATACCTCCCTTGTTTCGCCGGACTATGCCACGTCTGAGACGCACCGCCTAATCTTATACCCCACCGCCCACCATGCGCACCAGGTAGGGCTCCCGAAAGTGCGCAATCCACAAAGCTAACCCCCCCGGCTCTGGACCCGGCCAGCGCGCCGCGACAGGTAGCGCAGGTAGAGTTCGCCGTCGGCGGTGTAAGCTGAGACGAGTCGCCATTCGCGCGCCGCCCCGGGGAGTGGCTCCCCATCGGAGACGATGTTCGGGGCATCCGGCTCGCCCGTTATCCCTGGCGCGAGCGTCAAAAACAGCTCGCTGACGTGCCCGCCCGCGAGGAAAGAGCGGTTCACCGCGGGTCCGCCCTCCACCAGGAGCCTACGGACGCCAAACTCCTCCCCCCCCAGCAGCGCGAGGACGCTCCCCGCGTCAGGCAAGCCCGAGGCTGGTGAGGCCGCTACCTCCCGAACGGTGAGGCGGGCGGGCGCTTCATTTGGTCCCCGGTGGACGCCCTTCGGGGCGAGGACGAGGAGGCGGTCGCCGGCCGTCTCGTAGAGGCGCCGGCTCTCCGGGAGGGGCGAGCGGCCCTGGAGGACGATCTGTAGGGGCTGGTCGGCGAGACCGTTCGCCCGGCGTCTCCCGATCAGGTCCCGCGACACCCCGAGGTCCAGGTTCTCGCTGCGCAGCGTGCCAGCGCCGACCAGCACGGCGTCCACCGCGCAGCGGATGTCGCGCATCAGCAAACGGTCCACGGCGGCGCCGACCGGCGAAGACTTGCCGCCCACGGCCGCCCTCCCGTCCAGCGTGCTGACCGCGTTGATGACGGTATACGGTCGCCCGCCGGTCTCGTCCCCGGGAAGGGTGAGGTCGTCGTAGATCTCGCCCGCGGACAGCGCCCGCGACGGCGGCGACGGGTAGAGGAGGAAGGCCGCCGGAGGCTCCTCCTTCAAGCTCCGGTCATTTCGCGGCGAGGGCGTGGCGGGCGTAGCGGTCGAGGAGTCGCCTGGGGAGGGTGACGTCCATGTAGAGCCCCTCGGCGGTGACCTTTTCGGCGTGGATCTCCGCCGTGCCGTAGAGGCGGGCGGCTTCGCCGTACTCCTCGTGCGGGATGAGGATCTCCACGCGCTCGTGCCCCGAGGAGATCTTCGCGTAGATCGCCTCTACAAGCGGCCCGACCCCTTCGCCGGTGTCCTCGCCGGTGCCCTCGCGCGCGCTGATCCTGACGGCCCGCGGGTACTCCCGCTCCAGGCCCCGCAACTCCGCTTCCGAGAGCAGGTCCACCTTGTTCAGGCATAGCAGGGCGTCGTCGGTGGGGATGCCGGCGTCGGCTAACGTCCCCGTCACCGACCCGAGCTCCTCCGAGAGCCCCGCGAGGTTCCCGCCCGCGTCGGCGCAGATCACGCGCACGTCCGCGTCGCGGGCCGCCTCCAGCGTCGCCGCGAACGAGTGCACCAGCTGCGTCGGGAGCTTCCTGATAAACCCGACCGTGTCCGTCACCACGAAGTCGGGCCGGCGCCGCGAGCCGTCCAGGCCGTCGTGGTCCGTGCTGCCGCTCACGAGGCGCGTGGTCGTCTCGAGTGTCTCGAAGAGGCGGTCTCTGGTCGAACGGTTCGCGCCGCTCAAGGCGTTGAGGATCGTGGTCTTCCCGGCGTTGGTGTAGCCGACGAGCGCGACGGTGGGCGGGCCGCCTCCCTTGAGGCGTGCGCCCCGAACCGCGCGGGCGGCCTTCTCGTCCTCTAGCTTCTTGCGGATCATGCGCATCCGCTCGCGGATGGTACGGCGATCGTACTCGAGCTGCTGCTCGCCGGGTCCGCGGCGCGCCCCCCCGACGCCGCCGCCGAGGCGGCTCAACGCCCCCGCGCCGCCCTTGATCCTGGGCAGCCGGTACGATAGCTCCGCGAGCTCGACCTCCAGACGGCTCGCCGCGTCCCGCGCGTGCTCCCCGAAGATGCGTATGATGAGCGCGGTGCGGTCGATCAACGCCGCCCCGGCTTCTTTCTCCAGCAAACGAGCCTGCGAAGCCGTCAACTCGTCGTCCGCGACCACCACGCCGACCTCGAGTTCCTCGACGAGCTCCCGAAGCTCCCGCCGCTTGCCGCGCCCGAGGTAGCCCGCGCCGTCGCGCCGGCCCTGCTCCATTACGCCCAACACCTCCAGGCCGAGCGTCTCCGCCAGCCTCCCGAGCTCACCCATCTGCCTATCCTCGCCCGCCCCGACGAGGATCGCGCGCTGCTCCTTTATCCTTTTCTCGTCCATGCCTTCATTATACCGTGTTTTATACCGTGTTCCGTCTTTGCCTCGGCGGCGCTCTGCACGACGTGGAGGCGGTCCCTCGGCAGGCGGTGGGCGAGCTTGTCGAACCAACGCATCTGACGCCGGGCGAGCCTGCGGGTGCGAGCGTTTACGCGGTCCTCGGCCTCCCTGATAGTTGTGTCGCCGGAGACTAGCGCGAGCATCTCCCTCACGCCCACGGCCTCGCGTACGGACGGGTTGTTGGGCGCGAGCTCTCCTGAGGTGGAGAGGCGCAGCAACTCCCGCGCCTCTCCGACGCCATCGCGCAGGATCTTGGCGGACCTCGCTGCGATGTTGCGGTCCAGGACGTCTCTCGGCGGTCGCACGTAGAAGAAAGCGGCGTCGTAAAGCGGCTCGCCCGACCAGATCGAACCACGCTCGGGCGCCCCCATCATCCCGAGCTCCGCCTCGCGAGCGGCCCGCCGCGGGTTCTCCGCCCCCGCCGCGAGCCTCCTGGCCTCCTCTCGAATCCCGGCCGGCGCCCGTGGTGCGAGCGGGACGTCGAGCACGACGGCGTTCAGGTACATGCCCGTCCCCGCGTCGAGGACGAAGGGTATCTCTAGTGGCGCGACCAGCTCCTCGACGCGCTCCTTGTGGCGGGCGACGGTCCACTCCTCGGCGACGGAAACGACGCCGACCATCTCCGCGGGGCGTGCGCGGGCCTGGTTGGTCATCACGGGTATCTCCCGGTAGACCTGCATTGAGTCCACCACCAGCACCGGGGCCCACACGCCGAAAGCCTCCGAAACCCCGTCGGCGAACCCGTCGGCGAGCCCGCTCTTGCCGGCCGCCGTCGGCCCACACACGATGAGCGCCTTCTTCCTGGTCGAGCGTCGCGCCGTGGCGGCTACCTTCTCCGTGCCCGCCTTACCGGACACCGTCTATCGCGGCGGGCCTGAAGGCTCTCCGGCGTAGAGGACGTGGGGGCCTGCGCCCTCGATCCTGGCCGTAACGTATCGGCCGGGCTCGGCGCCGCCGGTCGGGACGTGGACGGCGTGCCCACTCCAGGTCTCGCCGATGGCCTTACCCTCACCCGTGTGGCCGTGCCTGACGTAGATCTCTTGGACCGACCCGATCTTGCGCCGGTTGTTGTGGAGAGCGTTGCTTTCCACGGCGCGCAACACCTCCATGAACCTCCGCTGCGCCACTTTCTCGGGCACAGCCCCTGGCAGGCTCGCCGCCTCCGTCCCCCGCCTGGGCGAGAACTTGAATACGTAGGCCGCGTCGAAGGCGCAGTCCGCGACCAGCCTCAGCGTCTCCTCGTGGTCCTCTTCCGTTTCGCCCGGGTGCCCGACGATGATGTCCGTGGAGAGAGTCCCGTCCGGCACGGCCTCGCGGAAAACCTCGATCTTGCGCCGGTACCTGTCGGATTTATACCCCCGGTGCATCGCCTTCAGCATCCGATCCGACCCCGACTGCACCGGCAAATGCAACCTCCGGACTATCGTGGCCTTCTCCCCAATGAGCCTGAGCGTCCGGTCCTCCATGTTGGACGGGTGGCTGGTCGTGAACCATACCCTGGGCGCCGCCTCCGCGACGCGCTCCAACAGGTCGCAGAATCGCCTGCCATCCTCCCGCCACGCGTCCACCGTCTGCCCGAGCAGCGTCACGTACCGCGTCCCCGAGGAGACCAGCCTCTCTACCTCCTCGACGACGTTCTCCATCGGGCGGCACACCATCCTGCCCCGCACCGCCGGCACGATGCAGTAGCTGCAAACGTAGTTGCAGCCCGTCATTATCGTGACGAACGCCGCATGTTCCCCCTCCGTCCCCGGCAACTCCGGCGTGAACGTCTCCTCCATCCCCGGTAGCCCCACGAACTCCGCAAGCTCATATGTATTATGGGTACCCAGTACGAGGTCTATGCCGTAGCGGCGTTCGAGCTCGGTGGCTTCGCCGGCGGCGCCGATGCAGCCGGCGAGGGCTACTTTCTTGACGCGCCCCTCTCTCTTGAGGCGGTTCAGCTCGCCGAGGTGACCCTTGACGCGGTCCACGGCGTTCTCGCGCACGTAGCAGGTGTTGAGAACGACGAGGTCGGCCTCTTCGTAGCGGTGGACCTCGGCGTAACCGGCGTCCCGGATCATGCGCCTCATCCTGTCCGAGTCGTGGACGTTCATCTGGCACCCAAAAGTCCTGATGCACGCCGTCTTCTTCGACGCCGAGACGCCCCCCGAGGCTTCCTGAAAGGCTCCTCCCGCAGGTTTCCTGCCCAAGGGTATGGGCGCCGCCGAAGCGGAACCGCCAGTCCTCCTCATGCCCGCTTCGCCACTAACGATGCTACTCATACTCATCCTCCGGTTCGTAGACGCGAGCCTTGAGGACCCACTCCCCAGGCCGCCTTTCGACGACGAGGCCCGCCACGTCCAGGTAGCTCGCCCTCGCCGCGCGCCGCAGCACAGCCCCTATCTCCGCCAACTCCTCGTCGCCAACCACGAGTATAGGCCCTCCCGCCCCGTCTCGTCGTCGGCCTTCCCTGCCTGCAGAAGCAGCCCTGGCCGGGCGGGGAGAGCCCAGGACCTCCTCAGCCGCCGGGATCTCCCCCGATATCACCCTCAAAGCCGTCCTCGACGACACGTGCAATCCCAACGCCTCCGCCGCCTCACGCAACCCCCCGCCGCCTCTGGCGCCGCCCGTTTGTATTATGTGGTGGTGGAGGAGGCGGGCGAGGATTCGGGCGGGGGAGGCATGATAGAGGCGGGGGGAGTTGGGGTTTTCGGCGAAGGCGGCGAGGGTGGCGGGGAGGTTGGACTTGGACGGGCGGGAGCCCGACTGCAAGCTCCTTTCGGGGAAGGTTTTGGTGTCGAAGACGACGTGTAGGGAGGTCGGCGAGCGCGCGGAGAGGACCTCTGCGGAGAGTGCGGCGGCCTTGATGTGGTGCAGGGAGAGGCCGGCGCCGTGGGGAGAGCCTTCTCCTTCCGCGATGGATTGGAGGTGGCGGGTGGTGACTCCGGGCTCGAAGACCAGGTCCTTGTGGGTCTCGGGGATACCGTTTCCGTCGTCGATCACGGTGACGGAGCGGTAGCGGCGTGCCCGCAGGATCGAGGCGACGTAAACATTCTTCGCGCCGGCGTCGCGGGCGTTGCGCAGGAGCTCGATGAGGGCGTCTTCGACACAGCGCAGGCGCCGGGGGCTGCGGCGGAGCCCCTCGACGCCGGTCAGGCGGGCGAAGCCGGAGCCCAGGTCCCTGTACGGGCCTTCCAATTAGTGGTTCCTTAGCGGGCGACCTCGGTCGCGCGGCTCTCGCGGATCACGGTCACCTTGATCTGGCCGGGGTACTCCAGGTCGTGCTCTATTTGTTTGGAGATGTCGAAGGCGAGCTTGGCGGCGATGCGGTCGTCCACCTCGCTCGGCTGGACCATCACCCGGACCTCGCGCCCCGCCTGGATGGCATACGCCTTGTCCACGCCCCTGTGGCTCAGGGCTATGTCCTCCAGGCTGCGCAGCCGCTCGATGTACGTCTCGGTCGTCTCGCGCCTGGCGCCGGGGCGGGAGGCGGAGACGGCGTCGGCGGTCGCCACCAGGACGTCCTCGACGGTCTCCATCTCGACCTCGTGGTGGTGGGCGCTTATGCCCCGCACCACGTCGTCCGACTCGCCGGCCTTCTTCGCCATGCGCCCGCCGATGAGGGCGTGCGTCCCCTCGACCTCGTGATCCACCGCCTTGCCGACGTCGTGCAAAAGTGCCGCCCGGCGTGCCACTTTCACGTTCGCCCCGAGCTCCTGGGCCATCATGCCGCAGAGGTTGGTGACCTCGACGGAGTGGGCGAGCACGTTCTGGCCGTAGGAGGTGCGGTACTTAAGCGCGCCGAGAAGCCTGAGCAAGTCGCTGTGCATCCCGCCCTGTATCTTGGCGTCGTAGAGCGCCTGGCGTCCGGCGGCCTTCATCTCCTTCTCCACGTCCTTTTTCGCCTTGGCGACGATCTGCTCGATGCGCCCCGGGTGGATGCGCCCATCCTGCACGAGCCTCTCCATCGCCAAGCGCCCCGTCTCGCGCCTGACCGGGTCGAAGCACGAGATGATCACCGTCTCGGGCGTGTCGTCTATGATGACGTCCACCCCGGTCGCGGCCTCGAAGGCCCGGATGTTGCGGCCCTCGCGCCCGATGACCCGGCCCTTGAGGTCGTCCGAGGGCAGGGCTATCGCCTTCACCGTGGAGTCCGCGGTCAGGTCGGAGGCGAGACGCTCCATCGTGAGCACCGTGATCCTACGCGCCTCCGCGTCCGCCTTCTCCTCGGCCTCGAACGTTCTATCCCGCACCATGCGCCCGAGCCTGTCCTCTAGCTCCAGCTCAAGGTTATCGAAGAGGCGGCGCTCGGCCTCGGCCCTCGTTAGCCCCGCAACCTCTTCCAGAGCTTTGATCTGCTCGGCCTCACGCGCGTCGAGCTCGGAGGCGCGGGCCTTCAGGGCCTCGTCGCGGCGACTCAAGGAGCGGCGCTCCTCGTCGAGTTCGGAGTCTCGGCGGTCGAGGGCGGCGTCGCGGTTGTCGAGGCGTTGCTCGACGCGGGCGAGCTCGGCGCGGCGGGCCCGGATCTCGGCCTCGGCCTCGTCTTTGGCCTTTATGGCGGCCTCTTTGGCGGCCAGCTCGGCCTCGCGCCGGGCGGTCTGCGCCTGGCGTTCGGCGTCCTCGACGATTGCGCGGGCGTCGGCGCGGGCATCGGCCTGGCGCCCCTCCAACCTGGACTTGCAGACGAAATATCCCACGGCGGCGCCCGCGGCGAGACCGGCGACGGCGCCGAGGATCAGCAACAAAACGTTCATCTTGGGTTTTCCTCCAAAAACGGCCGCCCTCTAGGCGCGGCCGGAGCGGTTCTCCTTTATTGGCCGGTTCCCCGGGGACGGTACGCCTTCGCTACCTCGGCGCACACCTCCGCCGAGTAGCCCCGGCGCGCCAGGAAACCGTAGACCCGACGCGCCACCGCGTCGGACCTCTCGTGCGTATTATACCGCCGGTCGGCGACCGATTGCGCCGCCGAAAGCTCCGAATCTCCAGAGAACTGCGCTTCCGCGGCCTCGCGGGCGAGGCCCTCCCCCACGCCCTTCTTCCTGAGGTCGCCGTAGATCCTGCGCGGCCCGTACCTGCTACGCGCCTTCACCCGCGCCGCGTTCCTGGCAAACTCCTCGTCGTCGAGATAGCCGATCTCCCGGAGGCGCGAGATCACACCCGCGACCGTCTCTGCGGCGTAGCCGGCCCGCGCGAGCCGGGCCCGCATCTCGTCCTCCGAGCGTGCCCGGTAGCCGAGGACGTGCAGCGCCCGCTCCATCGCCAGCGGCCGCTCCCCGGCGGCGCGCGCCGCGCCAAGCTCCTCCTCGGTGAAGGCCGCGCCCTCCGAGAGCCCGTGCTCCGCCGCGACCGACGCGTCGAGCTCGGCCCAGAACTCGCCGTCCAGAAAGACCTTCGCCCTGCCCCGCCGCTCGACGAGCCGGGTCACCTCGGGCATACCGGGGGCTGAGCCTTGAGGCTAGAACGGCCGCTCGTCCGGCCCCCCGGCGCCCTGGCCGTCCGCCTCGGAGGCGTTCGAGGCACGCTCCAGGCCGAGCTCGTCGTGGATCTCGTCCAGGATTCGCTCGCGCACCGCGTCGTTGTCCTTGAGGAACTGCTTGGCGTTCTCGCGGCCCTGGCCGAGCCTCTCGTCGCCGTAGGCGAACCACGCGCCGGACTTCTGGACGACGCCGTGCGCGATCCCGATGTCCAGGATGCTCCCCTCTTTGGAGATGCCCTCGCCGTACATGATGTCGAAGAACACCTCCTTGAACGGCGGGGCCACCTTGTTCTTGCGCACCGTCACCTTCGTCTGGTTCCCAACAGTCTCGTTGCCCGCCTTGAGCGCCCCGATCCGGCGCACGTCCAACCGCACGCTGGAGTAGAACTTCAGAGCACGCCCACCCGGCGTCGTCTCCGGTGAGCCGAACATAACCCCTATCTTCTCCCGCAACTGGTTGATGAAGATCGCCGTCGTCCCCGACCGGCTGAGCGACCCCGACAGCTTCCTCAAAGCCTGACTCATCAGTCGAGCCTGAAGCCCGACGTGCGAGTCGCCCATCTCACCCTCTATTTCAGCTCTAGGCACGAGCGCGGCGACGGAGTCCACGACGACCACGTCGAGGGTGCCAGAGCGGACGAGGATGTCGGCGATTTCGAGGGCCTGCTCGCCGTTGTCGGGCTGGGAGAAGTAGAGGTTCTCGAGGTCCACGCCTATCTTTTCGGCGTAGGCAGGGTCGATGGCGTGCTCGGCGTCTATGAACGCGGCGAGGCCGCCGGCCTTTTGGGCCTCGGCGATGACGTGCAAGGCGAGGGTGGTCTTGCCGCTCGACTCGGGTCCGTAGATCTCGACGATGCGGCCCCGGGGCACGCCGCCGACCCCCAGGGCGAGGTCGAGGGCCAGGGCGCCGGTGGAGATGGAGGGGATCCTCTGCACGCCCCGGTCGCCCATGCGCATGATCGAACCCTTGCCGAACGACTTCTCTATCTGCGAGACGGCGGCGCCTATCGCCTTGGTCTTATCCAACGTATCCTCCCAAAAACGGCTCGCGCTAATGGCTCGCGCTGATTCTTGCTTAAGGCAAGAGAATTATACTGCAGACCGCGGACCCTCCCAAGACGGAATACTTTCTCTAGGAGTCCGGCGTGAAGTCCCGGGTCAGGGGCTGACCGTAGGATCCGAGGCGCCCCAGATTGCGGCCGTTGACCTCCACCTCGACGGCGCCGGCGTTCGCGGTCGAAACCTGGACCACGTCTTCGGCTTCGAAGGTCTGGGAGAAGCCGGGTTGCGCGAACACGTCCGAGACGACCTCCCCGTCGGCGCTTATGGTCAGACCCGAGGGGCTACCGAGGACCTTCACCGTAACGCTGACCGTCTCGGCGGCGGGCTCCTCGGAGGACGGGGCCGACTCGCGGGGCTCTTCCCGGGCGGGGGCTTCGTTCTGCTCTCGGGGCGGGTCCGCGGGCTCGGGTGTCTCCGGCTGCTCGGACCTGTTGGCCCGCGCGGGCGGGTTCTCGGGAGCTTCGGGGCCGCCGGCGGCGCGGGAGCCGATCAGGTAAAGGAAGCCGATGACCGCCGCGAGTACGAGGATGGCGAGCACCACGGTGAGGACGGCCGTCCCGGAGACCCTGCGCCGCTCGGCGCCGGCCAGGCCGCCGGGGTTGGCGAGCGGCTTCTCGAAGAACTCGCTGTGCCGGGGCCACTCGTGGTTGATCTGGCGCTCACGACGCGGCCACCGGCGAGCCTTTAGCTCCCGGACGAGCTCCTCGCCGTCGAGGCCGAGGAAGTTCGCGTAGGCCTTGAGAAAGCCCTGGACGTAGACCGCGTCCGGCAACACAGAGAAGTCCTCGCGCTCCAGGCCATCGAGGTAACGTGTCCGGATCTTGGTGGCGTCCTCGACGTCGCGCAGAGAGAGGCCTCGCTCCTTGCGAGCCTGCTCCAGAACAGCCCCTATCGGCGCGTCGCCCCGCCCGTTTTCGACCCCGCCGTCCACGTCCGAGAGCCTACCACAGAAGCGACAAATCCTCGCCTCACCGGGAGCCCGAAAAGGGATTTTCCGGGGGCTTCGCTGGGGCCTAGAAGGGGCTTTCGCCGGTCGCGTTGGCCGTGCCTTCTCCGTCCTGGCTGCCACGCTGGTCATTGTCGAAGATGCGGACGAGGTCCAGCTCGGTGGCGACGACAGAGCGGGTTTTCGAGCCCTCATGGGGACCGACCACGCCCTTACGTTCGAGGGCGTCCACGATGCGGCCCGCGCGCGAGTAGCCGACCCTGAAGCGCCGCTGAACCGCGCTCACCGACGCCTGCTGGGTCATGACCACGAAGCTCGCCGCCTCCGCGAGCAGCTCGTCCTCGGGCTCCCCGTTCTCCTCCTCTTCCTTCTTGCCCTCCGTCACCTCCTCGACGAAGGTCGGGGCGGCGCCTATTCGTGCGGAGGCGGCCTCAGCGGCGGCTGACACGACGCGCTCGACCTCGGCTTCGGAGATGTAGGCGCCCTGGACGCGCGAGGGGCGCAGGGCGGTGACCGCCTTGAAGAGCATGTCGCCGCGGCCCAGGAGGGCCTCGGCGCCGACGGTATCCAGGATCACGCGGCTGTCCACCTGGCTGGAGACGGCGAAGGCGATGCGGGAGGGGACGTTGGCCTTGATCATGCCGGTGATCACGTCCACGCTGGGCCTTTGCGTCGCCACCACGAGGTGTATGCCCACCGCGCGCGCTTTCTGCGCTAGCCTTATGACCGCGTCCTCTACCTTCGCCGCCGCCGTCATCATCAAATCGGCCAACTCGTCTATAACGACGACGACGTATGGGATCGGCCTCTCCGCCCGCGCCTCGTTGTACCCGTCTAGCGAACGCACCCCGTGCTTCTCCAGAACCTCGTAGCGCCGCTCCATCTCGGCCACCGCCCACGAGAGCGCGTTCGCCGCCTTCTTCACGTCGGTGACGACCGGGGTGATGAGGTGCGGCACGCGGCCGAACTGCGAGAGCTCGACCCTCTTGGGGTCCACGAGCACCATCTTGACCCGCCGGGGGTCGGTGGTGAGCAGGAGCGAGGTGAGGAGGCCGTTGAGCATGACGCTCTTGCCGGCCCCGGTGGTGCCGGCGACGAGAAGGTGCGGCATCTCGGCGAGGTCGAAGAAGACCGCCCGCCCGGAAATGTCCTTGCCGAGGCCCACGGGGAGGCTCCAGTCGTTGCCCGCGGGGTACTCCTCGAAGACGTCTCCGAGGGTTACCACCGCCGGGCGTGTGTTCGGCACCTCGACGCCCACGGCGCTCTTGCCGGGGATGGGCGCGAGGATGCGGACCTCCGTCGCCGCTAGAGCGTAGGCTATGTCCTGCTGCAGGTTCCTGACCTTGCCGACCTTGACGCCGCTGCCGAGCCTGAGCTCGTAGCGCGTCACGCGCGGGCCGACGACGGCCCGCACGATGTGCGCCTCCACGCCGAGCTCCGCGAGCGCCCTGGTGAGCCGCTTGCTCGTTCCCTCAGCGTCGTGCTCGGGGTCGCCGCTGCCCCGCCTGAGGAGCGACATCGGGGGCGCTACGTACTCCCCGGGCTCGGCCTCCTGCCCCTCGCCCCCAGCCTCCAGAACCTCCCGCCTCTCCGGCAGTACGACTTCGAACGCCTCTTCGTCGGTCTCTTGCTCCTCCGAAAAATCGAGCGGCGATTTCTCGGCATTATCCAGCTCGATGTCGAGGTTCGAACTCTCCTCCGGGGGGCTCTCCTCCAGAGAAACCTTCGGTAACCGAAGGGGAGCCTGCCGCTTCTCCGCGCGACGACTCCTTGGTGTTTCTTTGCGGCGGCGCCTCTCGCGCAGTTTGTGCAGGTTCTCGTCGAGGGCGTTTCGCAACCCGGAGTACAGGGTGCGGGTGACGGCGCCGGTCGTTTGCAGGGCGACGCCGGGTGCGATGCCGGTAAGGAGCGAGAGGCCGGCGGCGTAGGCAGCAACGAGCGTGAGGACCGCCCCGACCGGTCCCCCCACGGAGTCCAGGAGGGTATAGAGGCCGCTCCCCGCAAGCCCGCCGCGCCCCGGGTAGACGCTCTCCTCGAAGCGCAAAGCCTCCGGCGGGGTCGCCGCGAGCGTGGTGGAGAGGGCGATCAAGAGGAGCGCGGCTCCCGCCGTTCTCGCCCGCGAGAGGCGTCCCGCCAGGAGCAGCGCCCCGGCGAGCGCAGCGAGCGGCGCGAGCGCCATACCGGCGACGCCGAAGGCGCGTGTTGCGACCGCGAGACCCCATTCGCCTAGAGTAGCGCCCCGGCCCGTGAGGAACGCCACCGTGAAGAAGACGCCGGCGACCAGGAACACGACGCCCGCCGCCTCCCGGGAGAAGATCCCGCGGGAGGCCGCGTCCTTCCTTGCGCTCGACTGGCGTCGTTTTTTCGCGCCGGACGCTTTGCCAGAGGCCCTGCCGGAAGACTTGCCGCCGGGCCTTTGGGCGGTTCGTTTGTTCGTCGCCATGGCGGTCAGTCTAGCGCACGGGGTGTGCCCGGAGCGGCGGGCACGAGATGTGGTGTGGGGATAGCCTCTAGACCTCGACGATTAGGGGGAGGATGATCGGGCGCTTGCGCGTCTTCTGGGAGAGAAAGGCCGCGAGGTCCTTGCGGATCTCCTTCTTCAACTCGCCCCAGTCCGTGACGCGCCTCTTCGCGGTGCGTTGGAGGGTTTTCGTCACCACGCCGACGGAGTCGTCCACGAGGCCGTTCTGGGATTGCGGGTCCATGAAGCCGCGGCTGATCACGTCCGGCGTCCCGTGAAGCTCTCCGCTGCGAGCGTCCACGCGCGCGATGACGATGAACATCCCCTCCTCGGAGAGCTGCTGGCGCTCGCGCATGATCGCCTCGGACGCATCCGCCACGCCCCCGCCGTCCACGAGGAACGCCCCGGACGAGACTGGTTCGAGCCTCCGCGCCTCCCCGGCCGCATCGAACTCCACCCCCGCGCCGTTCTCCAGCACGAAGATATTCTCCTCCGGGATACCCAAGCTCCTGGCCGTCTCGGCGTGGTGCTTGAGCATCCTGAACTCGCCGTGTACCGGCACGAGGAACTTCGGTTTCAGCAGCGAGAGGACGAGCTTCTGCTCCTCCTGCGCCGCGTGCCCGGAGACGTGGACCGCGCGCAGCGGGGTGTACAGGACCTCCGCGCCGCGCTTCATCAGGTTGTTGATGGTGCGCGAGACGCCGCGCTCGTTGCCCGGGATCGGGTGCGCCGAGATGACGACTACGTCCCCCTCCCCGATCTCGATGGTCCGGTGCGTCCCGGCGGCGATGCGGCTGAGAGCCGCTAAAGGTTCGCCCTGGGAGCCCGTCGTGAGCACGACGATGTCCGAATCGGGCACCCGGTTCACGTCACGCTGGTCCACGTACATCGCCTGGGGCAGGTCCAGGTAGCCCAGATCGCGTGCGATCTGGACGTTGCGGATCATGCTCCTGCCCGTCACCCCCACGAGCCTGTTGTGCCTCTTGGCGGCATCGACGACCTGGCTAACGCGATGTATGTGCGAGGCGAACGACGCGACGATGATGCGCCCCTCGGCCTTCTCGAAGACCTCGTCAAAGGTCTCGGCGACTATGCGCTCGCTGGGCACGTAGCCGGGACGCTCGGAGTTGGTCGAGTCGCCGAAGTAGGCAAGCACGCCCTCGTTCCCGAGGGCCGCGTAGCGATTGAGGTCCATCGGCTCGCCCTCGATGGGCGTGAAGTCTACCTTGTAGTCGCCGGAGAAGACGACGATGCCGGCGTTCGTCCTCAAGGAGACGGCGACCGCATCGGGGATGGAGTGGTTGACGTTGATGAACTCGGCGCCGAACGAGCCTATCTTCGTCGTGTCGCCCGCCTCGACCTCGCGCAGCTTGGCGTTCTTGATGCCAGCCTCGGCGAGCTTGGGCCGCACGAGCCCCAGCGTAAGCCGCGTCCCGTAAACAGGCACGCTCTCGAACTCGCGCAAGAGGTAGGGGAGTGCGCCGACGTGATCTTCGTGGCCGTGCGTCAGGACGATGCCGCGAAGCTCGTCGCGGTGCTCTCTGAGGTAAGAGAAGTCCGGTAGCACGAGGTCGATGCCGGGCATCTCCTCGTCCGGGAAGGCGAGGCCCGCGTCCACGAGGATGATGCCGCCCACCTGCCTCACGGCGGTCATGTTCTTGCCGATCTCCCCCAGCCCTCCCAGCGGGACGACTTGTAGGGTTTTGTTATCCAACGTTTCGGATTACCTCCTTGATTAGAGCACTCCAGTCAGGTCGGCCTGTCAGCTTCTTGTTCTTGCTGACAGGCCGACCTGACTGATTAGTCGAACAGAGCTTTCTAGCTTGCCAGCTTCTCGCCGAGGTCTAGCTCCTTGGGGCCGATGGCGGCGAGGTACATGTCTTCCAGTTTCAGGTGCTCGTTGGCGAGGCGTTGTATGTCCTCTGCCGTTACGGCATCTATGCGGCTGGCGATCTCCTCTGGGGTAAGGAGCTCGGCGCCGGTTATGATGCTGCGGCCGACGCGGGTCATGCGCGCGGCGGTGCTCTCCAGGGCGAGGATGGTCGAACTCTTGAGCTGCTCCTTGGTGCGGTGCAGCTCCTCCTCGGTTACGGGCTCTTCGCGCACGCGGCCGAGCTGCTCGGCGATCACCTCTATGGCCTCGGTGACGTTGCCGATCGTGGAGCCGACGTACATCTTCACGGCGCCAGCGTCCGAGTAGCCCTGGTGGTAAGAGTACACGGCGTAGGCCAGACCACGCTTCTCGCGCACCTCCTGGAAGAGGCGGCTGCTCATCCCGCCCCCGAGAACGTTGTTCAGCGCGTTCATCGCGTAGCGGTCCTCGCTCTTCGCGGGTAGCCCGAGGGCGCCCAGGGCCACGTGGTACTGCTCCGTCTCCTTGAACTTGTAGAACGAGCGACTCTCGGGGCGCGAGAAGCGACCGTTGCGCTCGAAGGGCGTCCCCTCCGGGAGGTCGGAGAGCTTCTCCTCGACCGTGCGCTCGAAGTCCTCGGGGTCGAACTTGCCCGCGCCCACGACGAAGATGTTGGGGGCGGTGTACGTGTTGCCGTGGAAGCTCCGAAGGGTGTCGTGGTCCACGCCGCGGACGGTTTCGGCGGAGCCGATGATAGGCCGGCCCAGAGGGTCGCCGTGGAAGATCAGGGAAGAGAGGTACTCGTCGGACATCTGGTCCGGCCGGTCCTCGTACATCTTGATCTCCTCGACGATGACCTCCCGCTCGCGCTCTAGGTCCACGAGCGTCGGCCTCAACACCATGTCACTCATGATGTCCAAAGCGCGTTCGAGGTGCTCGGGCAGAAAGCGGGCGTAGAGAACCGTGTACTCCTCGCCGGTCGCCGCGTTTTCCTGGGCGCCGATGCCCTCGAACGCTTCGGCGATGCCGAGGGCGTTCATCGAGGGGGTGCCCTTGAAGAGCATGTGCTCCATGAGGTGGGTTATGCCGGCGACCTCGTCCTTCTCGTCGCGGCTGCCGGCGCGGATCCAGAGACCCAAACTGACGCTCGTCGCCTCCGCTAAAGGCTCGCTGAAGATCCGCAAACCCCCGGGGAGGTCCTTCCTCCTGACGTTGTTTTCGCTCAACTCTCGCTCGTCTCCTAGCTCTCCAGCTTCTCCAGAGAGATGCGCTTCTGCTTGTCTATCTCGAGGACGCGCACCTTGATGCGGTCGCCCTCCGTCACCACGTCCTCGACGCGCTCGACGCGCTGCTTGCCCGGCGCGAGGCGTGAGATGTGTACGAGACCGTCGCGGCCCGGCGTCAGCTCTACGAAGGCGCCGAAGTTCGTGATCTTCACGACCTTGCCCGTGTAGATCTCGCCGGCCTCCACGTCCTTCGTCATCCCGTTCACAGCGGCGGCGGCCTCCTTGGCGACCGGGCCCTCGCCCGCGATGTACACCGTCCCGTCGTCCTCGACGGAGATGTTGACGCCGAACTGATCCTGCAGGGCGTTAATGGTCTTCCCGCCGGGGCCGATGAGGAGCCCGATCTTGTCGGTCGGGATCTTCAGGACCTCGACCCTGGGCGCGTAGTCGGAGACCTCGCCACGCGGCTCTGCGATAGTGTCGCGCATGATGTCCAGGATCTGGAGGCGTCCGCGCCGGGCCTGATCCAACGCCTCGCGCAACAGCTCGGCCGACACGCCCGTGATCTTCATGTCCATCTGCAGCGCCGTGATCCCGTCACGCGTCCCCGCGACCTTGAAGTCCATGTCGCCGTTGTGGTCCTCGAGGCCCTGTATGTCCGAGAGGATGACGTAATCGTCCCCCTCCTTCACGAGCCCCATCGCGACCCCCGCCACGGGCGCCTTGATCGGCACGCCGCCGTCCATCAACGCCAGCGTCGAGCCACACACGCTCGCCATGGACGACGACCCATTTGACTCCAGGACGTCGGAGATGATGCGCAGCGCGTAAGGGAAGATGTCCTCGGACGGTATCACGGGGATCAGCGCCCTCTCGGCCAAAGCGCCGTGCCCGATCTCACGCCGTCTCGGCGCTCCGACCCGGCCCGTCTCGCCCGTGGAGTACGGCGGGAAGTTGTAGTGGTGCATGTACCGCTTGCCCGTGCCCGGCTCTATGGTGTCCAGCCGCTGCGCGAGCCCAAGGTCCGCCAGAGCTAGCGAGGAGAGGACTTGCGTCTCCCCGCGGGTGTACAGGCCCGTGCCATGAACGCGTGGTATTATGCTGACTTCAGCTTCGTTCGGACGGATCTCGTCCAGCGCCCGGAGGTCGGTGCGCTTGCGGTCTTCCAAGTAGAGCTTGCGGAACGCCTCCTTCTGGAGCGTCGAGATGGCGGTCTGGATCTGCCCGGCCTCCTCTTCTTCGCGCCCTTCGACGAGCTCCGCCCGCAGCTCCTCCAGAGCCTCGCCGCGACCCCGCCGATCCGGGTTGACGATAGCGTCCTTGATCCGGTCGAGGTACTTCTCGCGCAGCTCGTCGAGGAACGGGTTCTCATCGCCGGCGGCGACGAACTCCTGCTTCTCCTTGCCGTGCTCGGCGGCCCAGCCTTCTATCGCCTCGCACTGCTCGCGGATGGCGTCATGGGCGAGGATCATCGCCTCGACCATGACCTCCTCCGGGACCTCGTTCGCGCCGGCTTCGACCATCGTGATCGCCTCTTTGGTCCCCGCCACGACGAGGTCGAGGTCTCCCTCGGAGATCTGCTGGTAAGTCGGGTTGAGTACGAACTCGCCGTCGAGCGTGCGTCCGACCCGGACGGCGCCTATAGGGCCGTCGAACGGGAGGTCCGAGAGCGCCAGCGCCGCCGACGCCCCGACCATGCTCACGGTGTCGTAGGGGGTCTCCTGGTCCGCCCCGAGCACGGTGCCGACGATCTGGATCTCGTTGCGGTAGCCCTTCGGGAAGAGGGGCCTAAGCGGTCGGTCGATGAGCCTGCAAGTGAGTATCGCCCTCTCGCTCGGCCTCCCCTCGCGCTTGAGGAAGCCGCCCGGGATCTTGCCGGCCGCCGACATACGCTCCTCGATGTCCACGCTCAACGGCAAAAAGTCTACCCCGGGCCTCGGCGCCGACGACCTCGTCGCCGTCGCGAGCACCACGGTGTCGCCGAGTCGGGCCGTGACGGCGCCGCCAGCCTGGCGGGCGAGCTTCCCGGTTTCGAGCACGATCTCACGCCCGCCAACGGGTATCTCTAAACGCATATTCTTTTTCTCCTCTGCTCTGATTAAATAAACGGTTGCTTGGGCTCTACGCCCTAACGCCGCAGACCGAGCTTGGCGATGAGCGCCCGGTAACGCTCGACGTCTTTTTTCTGCAAATATTTCAACAGGCGACGCCTCTTGCCGACCATCTGCAACAGGCCCCGCCTGGAATGATAATCGTGCTTGTGCGTGCGCATGTGCTCCGTTAGATGCCGTATGCGTCCCGTCAACACCGCGACCTGCACCTCGGGCGACCCGGTGTCCCCCTCGCGCGTCGCGTGCTCCCGCATTATCGCTTCTTTGTTCTCGACGACCGCCAACTGCTCTTCTCCTCTTTCTCTCTTCTTCTCAGCCTCTTCAACTGTTTCTCTAGTCACTCTAAATGCTACCACATGCAACAAAGTAGCGGTCGCTTCGCTCCCTCGTGCGAGTAGGGAATCAGGAGAGGTGAGTCCTGGTTGCTCGCGGCTTTCGATCCCCTACTCGCTACTCCCGAGCACCTCCCGAGCCGCCTCGACGTCGCGCGAGATCTGGTCTTTCAAGTCCTCCACGCACGAGAACCGCTTCTCCGGCCTCAATCGCTCGACGAACGAGACGTCAACGACCCGGCCGTAGAGGTCGCCCTCGAAGTCGAGCAGGTGTGCCTCGACCCTGCGTTCGCGCCGGTCAAAGGTAGGAGCGTCGCCGATGTTGGTACATGCCCCGTAATGCTCTCCCCCCTCGACAGTTGCGTACCCCGCGTAGACACCGCGCCCGGGTACGAGCACGCGTGAGTCCGGGAGCACGTTGGCCGTGGGGAAGCCTATGGTCCTCCCTCTCCGGTCCCCGACGACGACCTCGCCCCGCAGGTAGTACGGTCGGCCGAGCAACTTCGCCGCCCTGTGTACCTCCCCTTGGGCAATGAGCGCGCGAATGCGGGTCGAGCTGACCTGCTCCCCGAGCGAGAGCACGGGGACCGCTGTCGCCTCGCCGCCAAGCTCGCGCATTAGCCGCCTCAACTCCCCGAAGTCGCCGGCGGCCTTGTGCCCGAACCGGAAGTTTTCTCCCACCACCACGACTTCCGTCCCGAGCTCCCCGACGAGCACGTCCCGCACGAACTCCTCGGGGCTCTTTCTCGCGAGATCGAGGTCGAACGGGATCGCACGCACCTCGTCCGCTCCGCATGCGAGCAGCAGCTCACTCCGCACCTCCGGCGTGGTCAGCAGCAGATTTGGCTCCTTCCCCGGCCTCAACACCGCCCGCGGGTGGGGCTCGAAGAACGTCGCTACCACGTTCGTCCCTCGCTTCCGCCCTTCCTCGACCGCCCGCCGGATCACGTCCCGGTGCCCCAGGTGGACCCCGTCGAAGTTCCCCAACGCCACCACTACCCCGCGCACAACACGACCTCCGGCCTCGCAACCCCATCCGCCTCGTCACGATAAACTGCCAGCAACTCCCCTTCCCACTCCACCCGAAAGCTTCCCGATAGCCCGGAAGCCCCCAACGAACGTCCGCTGCACACCAGTGCCCGCTTCCCCGAAGAGACCTCGAGCACCGGCAGGTGCGCCACCGCTTCTTTCGATTGTATTATGAGGTCGTATATGGTGCTTGAGTCGAGGTCGTCGGGAGAGGCAGCGTTTTCGACGCGGAGCCCGCCGACGCTCCCACGACGCAGGGCGGTGAGATAGGCGGCGGTGCCCAGGGAGTCGGCAAGGTCGGCGACGAGGGAGCGGACGTAGGTGCCGCTGGAACAGCGAATCTCGAAGGTCGCGGTGTTGCCGTCGAGGCTCGTCAGGTCGAAGGAGGATATGGTGACGGGGCGGGGTTGGCGTTCGACCTCCTCCCCGCGGCGGTGTGCCCTGTAGAGGCGTTCGCCCCCGACCTTTACGGCGCTCGCCATCGGGGGCGTTTGCAAAAGGTCGCCCTTAAAGCGCTCCGCGGCGGCGCAGATGGCTGCCCGGTCGGGCATACGCGGATCGGGGAGAGGCGTGACATTGCCTTCGGCGTCTAAGGTGTCGGAGCGGGCACCGAAGCGGGCGGTGGCAGCGTAGGACTTGGGGAGGTCCATGACGTAGCGGGAGAGGCGGGTGGCGCGGCCCACCACGAGGATGAGGAGTCCGGAGGCGAGCGGGTCGAGCGTGCCGGTGTGCCCGACTTTGGTCCCTCTTGGTAGGAGGCGCTTGACGCGGGCCACCGCGCGGGCGCTGGTGATGCCGGGCGGCTTATCCAGGAGGAGCGCGCCCGACAGGGGCGTCTCGGCAGTTCCCGCTATGGCGTGCCCCCGTCAGCGGACGCTCCGAGGTCCACGACGCCTTCGAGGATACCGAGCAGCTCCTCTTTGGCCTCCTCGGGGGTCTTTTCAAGCGTCGTGTAACCGGCGGCGAGGCGGTGACCCCCGCCCCCGAAGCGGCGTGCGACCTCACCGACGTCCACGCTCTCGGAGCGTAAGGAAGCTTTCGTGCCGCCCTCGACCTCCCGGAGGTGTGCCACGACCTCCACCCCCGCGACGGTTCGCAGGCGGTCTATGGATTCCTTCGAGTCCAGCTCGGTGGCGCCGGTACGCTCGTAGTCGGCGTCGCTTACGGTCGAGATGAGGACCTCACCGTAACGCTCGGCGTTCGCCAAAGAGGCGCCGACGATCTTCAGTTGCTCCACGGTGCCGGTACGGTTGATGTGGTGGTCCACCTCGGCGGGGACTACGCCGGCGCGCAGGAGGTCGGCGACCAGCTCGTGCGCCTCGGGCGAGACGTTGCGGAAGCGAAAGCCACCGGTATCGGTGCAGACGCCCACGTAGATCGCCTCCGCCTGTCGTTTCTCCAGGGGGACCCCGAGCTCGTCGTAGAGCTTCGCGACGATCTGGGCGCTCGCCGCGGCCCCTCCGTCGACGATGTTGTGCTCGCCGTAGAGCGGGTTGTCCTCGTGGTGGTCGAGGTTCAGACGCACGGGATGGTCCTCGTCGTGGTCCACGCCGACGCGGTCGGCGCGGGAGGTGTCCGTGACGAGCAGGTCGTGGTCCGGTGGACACTGCGTGAGAGGATCGTTCGGGAGCAGCCAGCGCAGGTAGTTCGGGACCGGCTCGCGGTGGCAGAACACGGCCTCCGCGCCCAGAGCGCGCAAGAGGAGCACGAGCGCGACCGCGGAGCCTATGGCGTCCCCGTCCGCCCCGGTGTGGGTGGTGACGGCGGCCCGGTCGAGCGTCTTCAGGAACCGTGCTACCTCATCCGTGGTGTTATTGGTGGTTCTGGTCCTCACTCTCCCCCTCTTCCCTTATGTCTTGTAGGGCGGCTTCGATCCTGCCGACGTTCTCCACCACCGGGTCCGGCTCAAAATGAAGCCTCGGTGTACGCTTGAGGCGCGTCTGACGGCCCACGGCCGACTGGATGCGCCCGGCGGCGCTGTTGAGACCCTCGCGTGCGCCTTCGGTATTTTCTTCGGAGAGCACGCTGTAGAAGACCGTCGCCTGGGCCAGGTCCGGGCTCACGCGGACGCCGGTCACCGTAACGAGGCCGTTCAGGCGCGGGTCCGAGAGGGCGTCCACTTCCTCGCCCACGATCTCCTTGAGTTGCGACTCTATCTTGCGGGTACGGCCACTCAAAGCTATCGCCCCCTCACAGCTTCATGAGCTCCTCGCGCCACTCCAGTATCGCCAGCTCCTCATAGTTGAGGAGCGCGCGCCGCAGTTCCTCGCGTTTCTCCTCGGCGGCGGCCCGGGAGACCGCGGCCAACGCGATCTCCACGGTCGCCCGCTGCCACACGTCCTGGTGGTTCGACTCGACCACCGAGACGTTCTTGCGCCGGAGGCGGTCCTTCAGGGACCGCAACGTCTGGCGCTTGTCCTTGAGGCTGACGGCGTAGGGCAGCTCGAGCTCAAGCCTCACGGCAAAGAACAAACAGAAACCCTTCTCACCTCGGGACCTCGACGACCTCGAAGAACTCCAGAACGTCGCCTTCCTTGACGTCGTTGAAGTTCTCGATGCCGATGCCGCACTCGAAGCCCTGCCTGACCGAGCGCGCGTCGTCCTTGAACCGCTTCAAGGAGGCGATGTTCCCTTCGTAGATCACGACGCCATCGCGCACCAAGCGTACGCGGTTGGTGCGGAAAATCTCCCCGCTCGTGACGTAGCAGCCCGCCACAACCCCGATGTTGGGGACACGGAAGGTCGCGCGCACCTCGGCCGTCCCCGTCTCGTTCTCGGCCGTCTCCGGAGCGAGCATGCCGCGCATGGCGGCCTCGATCTCCTCGAGCGCCTTGTAGATCACGTCGTACGTCCGGATCTCGACGTTCTCCCGGTCGGCGACCCCCTTGGCCGTGCTAGTGGGCCTCACGTTGAAGCCGAGCAGGATGCCGTCCGAGGCCGACGCGAGCATCACGTCCGAGTCCGTGAGCGCGCCGACGCCCGAGCGGACGATGTTGACGCGCACCTCATCGGTGGAGAGCTTGGCCAGGGCCTCCTTGAGGGCCTCGACGGAGCCGGCGACGTCGGCCTTGACGACGAGGTTGAGGTCCTGCGTGCCGCCCTCACCGAGTAGCTCCTCCAGCGTGCGCCGCGTGCCGCCCCGGGCGAGGTCCTGGCGCCGCAGCGCGGCTTCCGCCAGCTGGGCGCGGTCGCGGGCGCTGCGCTCGTGGTCCAGGACCTCGAAGCGCGTACCCGCCTCCGGGACGCTGGAGAGGCCGATGATCTCGGCCGGCTCGCCGGGACCTGCGCTCTTGACGCGCTGGCCCGTGTAGTCGAGCATGGCGCGCACCCGGCCGTAGGCGGTGCCCGCGAGCACGACGTCGCCCTTGTTGAGCGTGCCGCGGCTCAAGAGGAGCGTCGCGACGGGGCCGCGGCCCGTGTCGCGTTCGGACTCGATCACGTACCCGCTCGCCTGCGCGTTCGGGTTGGCCTTCAGGTCCTCCAGCTCCGCCACGACGAGGATGTTCTCCAACAGCTCGTCTATCCCCTCGCCCGTCTTCGCCGAGACCGGGACGGTGACCGTCTCGCCGCCGTAGATCTCCGGCACCAGCTCGCGCTCGGAGAGCTCGGCGTAGACCCGATCGGGATTGGCGTTCTGGACGTCGATCTTGTTCAGGGCGACGACGATGGGAACGCCGGCGGCGCGAGCGTGCTCTATGGCCTCGTCCGTCTGGGGCATAATGCCGTCGTCGGCGGCGACGACGAGGACGACGACGTCCGTGATCCTGGCCCCGCGGGCGCGCATCTCGGTGAACGCCTCGTGGCCTGGGGTATCTATGAACGTGATCTTGCGCCCGTCTTCGCCCTCCACCTGATAAGCGCCGATGTGCTGCGTGATCCCGCCGGCCTCCCCGGCCTGCACGTCGGCCCGCCGGATGCGGTCCAAGAGGCTCGTCTTGCCGTGGTCCACGTGACCCATCACGGTCACGACCGGCGGCTTCTCGACCAAGTCCTCGGGAGCGTCCTCCGGGGCCACGGGCTCCGGCTCGGGCTCCTCGACGGCCCCGATCTCGACCTCGACGCCCATCTCGTCGGCGACGAGCTCTATCTCCTCGGTGGAGAGCGTCTGCGTCTGGGTCCTCATCTCGCCTAAAGAGAAGAGGATCTGGACGACCCTGGCCGGCGACACGCCCAACGCGTCCGCCACGTCCTTGACCGTCGCCCCAGGCTCGACCTTGACCACCGTCTTCTCCTCGGCGACGGCCTCGGCGGCCTTCGCCTCGCCGTCCTCCCGGCGCGGTTGCCGTCCCCTCTTCGTCTCGTTCGCCCCGGGGCGTGGCCCGCGGTTGGTCGCGCTCGCGTCTATAACGACGCGCCGCCGCTTCTTGCCCCCGCCCTTGCCCTTACTGTTGTCGGGGACGGAGACCGGATCCTCGTTCGGAGCGGCCGCGATGGTGGCGTTGTGTCCGCTCTTCTCGGCCTTCTCGCGGGCCTCCCGCGCCTCGGCTTCTTGCGCCTCCGTGCGGCCGCCACCGGGCCTCTTGGCGCTGCCGTTCGCGCCGCCGCCGAAGACCCGTTCGTAGTCGGTGTCTTCTATGGAGGCGGAGTGGTGGTTCACCTCTATCCCGGCCCTCTTAAACCGGGTGATGACCTCTTTGCTGTCAAGCCCCAACTCTTTGGCTATTTCGTGGATACGCTTGCTCAAAATCTACCCCCTAAGAGCCCTCGAACTCGGCGGCCTGGGCCTGGTGTGACGGGATGCCGCAGAACAGTGAGCCCGGCAGCGCCGTGTTGGCGCACCGGCGGCCGTTCGCGAGGACCGCGCGGCAGCGGTGCATCGCCGATCCCTCGTCCGGCTCCCAATCCTCTTCCACGTCGTCCTCAAACTCCGTCGCCTGGCTCTCGGGCTTTATGTCTATCTTCCACTCCGTCAGCTTCACCGCCAGCCGGGCATTCTGCCCCTCGCGCCCGATCGCCAGACTCAACTGGTCGTCCGGCACTATGACCTCGGCCTGCTGCTCGTCGTCGTCCAGGTAGACCTCCCTGACGCGCGCCGGGCTCAAGGCCTTCGCGATGAAGCGTGCCGGGTCCGGGTCCCACTGGATGATGTCTATCTTCTCGTTGCGCAGCTCGCTGACGACCGCCCTCACGCGGCTGCCCCTCGGGCCGACGCACGCGCCGACCGGGTCTATGCCCGGCTCGTTCGACCACACCGCGACCTTCGAGCGCAGGCCAGCCTCGCGGGCGACCGCCCGGATCTCGACGAGCCTGTCGTAGATCTCCGGCACCTCCAGCTCGAAGAGGCCCCGCAACAGCCCCTCGTGCCGCCGGCTCACCACGAGGCTCGGGCCGCGACCCGGTTCCCGGATCTCCGAGAGGAACACCTTGATCCTCTGCCCGTTCTCGTAGCGCTCGTTGGGTACCTGCTCGCTCGCCGGCAATATGGCCTCCACCCGCCCGAGGTCTACGAGCGTCATGCGCCGGTGCGCCTGCTGCACGATGCCGGTGACGATGTCGCCCATCCGGCCGCCGTACTCCTCCATGAGCTGCTCGTTGTGTACCTCGTTGAGGCGCTGCAGGAAGTTCTGACGCATGACCCCGGCCAGGACACGGGTCAAGTCCGCCGGCGTGACGTCATCGCCGTCCTTCAAGACGCGAATGTCCCCGGTCTCGCGGTCCAGGACCACCCGCCGCTCTTCCTTCTCCTCGGGTTCCTCCTCGCGGCCGTAGTACGCCGTCAGCAACGAGTCCTCCAGCACGCCCACCACCGTCTCGAAGGGGATGCCTTTGTCCACCTCGATCTCGCGCAGCGCCGATAACAATGCGGTATTCATCTCGGTTGTATGTCCTCCTTGAGGTTCGCCCGCGAGACGGAGCCGAAAGAGAGCTCCACCTCCGCTCCCCCCTCCGGGAGTTTTAATATGAATCCCGTCTCGCAAGCCCGCTCGATGATCCCGGTGAAGTTCCGCCGCCCCTCTAAAGGCTTCACGGTCCTCACCTTCGCCTCCTTGCCGACAAACCGCCGGAAGTGCTCGGGCTTCGTCAGCGGACGCTCGATCCCAGGCGAAGAGACCTCCACCAGCCCGTCGTAGCCCTCCTCGTCGAGGAGCGCGGAGACGTTCTGGACTACCCGCGAACAGAACTCGTGATCCACCGGCCCATCGGCGCGGTCGACGAGCAGCGTGAGCAAAGGCCCGCCGGAGAAGCGGGCCTCGACGAGCTCAGCCCCCTCGGGCAGCGCCCCTTCGACTACCTCCGTCAGTCTCTCCAACCTCGCCGTTTTAGAGCACTCCCTCTATTCGAGACGTTAAAAAAGCAACGGGTCCTGTGGGACCCCTTGCTCCACTACAGCGGAAAAGATTATATCGTAGAGTACCGAGGTTACAAGACGGCGGCCGACGTCCTTACCAGTCGCTACTTCCAGCCGTCCTTCTCTATCTCCTCGAAG